>DAOUBN010000201.1:0-4265 GCA_034432815.1 Anaerolineae bacterium
ATGGTCTACGAGGATGGGAGGTGGAAGGTGGCGAAGGAGCTCTGGGAGTTTGAGGAGAAGGGGGTGGGGAAATGAGGGACAGGGTTCTTGCAGCGGCCTTCGCCCTTTTCATGGTCTTCTGGCTGTGCCTGTCCCTCTTCCTCTCCCCTCCCCCTCAGGTTTCTTCAGAAGGGCCAAAGTTGACGCAGACCGGGCAGGTTACATCTGTTCCGACCCAGCCTCCTGGTGGGACTCCTCCTCCGGGGGAGACCCCACCTCCTCCTCCTGGTGGGTCTCCTCCTCCCCCTCCTCCTGGTGGGTCTCCTCCTCCTCAGCCTCAGCCCACTCCAACTCCCACTTCCCGTCCTGGGGCCTGTCCTTCGGACAGGTGTTCGGAGGTGTGCTATCCTGGATTTCCCGAGTGTCCGTCCGGGATGGCCACGATGAAGATATACTACGAGTTTTATCCTGATCTTGGGTGCGTTGAGGTTCCGGACGGGAAGTGCGAGTGCTGCCCTCCCACCTCCACCAGGAGTGGCGCCGCTTGAACGGGGACGTGGCCCCAATCGCACCATAGTGGGATTGAAAGGCAGGACGGGCTCTTTGGCCCGTTCTTTGTTTTTGACCCGGACCAGTTGCTTCAGGTATAATTATTAGAGCAGTGGCAAGCTTTACATAAAGCAACGGAGGTGATTTCAGGATGTGGCTCTGGGACCCTGTTTACTTCATATTCGCCCTGCCCGCTCTGCTCCTTGCCTTATATGCTCAGTTCAAGGTTCAGAGTGCCTATTCCCGTTACTCTCGCATCCGGAACCGCCTGGGAATTGACGGCGCCAGGGCGGCGGAGATACTCCTGAGGCACAATGGCCTTTACGGGGTAAGCATTGAAGGGGTCCCCGGAACCCTCACGGACCACTACGACCCCCGCTCCAGAACCCTGAGGCTATCGGCTGGGGTGGCGAGGGTGCCCTCGGTGGCTGCCATAGGGATCGTCGCTCACGAGGTGGGCCACGCAGTCCAGGATGCCGAAAATTACTTCCCCCTCAAGCTGCGCTCGGGCCTTGTCCCCGTGGTCAACCTTGGCTCCTGGCTTGGCCCGATACTGTTTATACTCGGCTGGCTCCTCAATGCTTTTGACCTGGCGGCCATTGGCCTCATCCTCTTCTCCCTGGGCGCCGTTTTCGCCCTGGTCACGCTCCCGGTGGAGTTCAACGCCTCAAGGCGCGCCCTCAGGATGCTTCAGGAGACGGGGCTCGTTTCCGGCGAGGACCTCAAGGGGGTCAAGAGTGTGCTTTCGGCCGCCGCACTAACCTATGTGGCGGCCCTCGCCCAGGCTATCTCCACCATCCTCTACTACGCATTCCTCCTTATGGGCCTTAGGAGGGACGAACGGTAGCGGAAAAGAAGAGGCTGCTGGATTTAGAATACGGCGAGCTGGAGAAGCTCCTGAGCGAATGGGGGGAGCCTTCCTACCGGGCCAGGCAGCTCTGGGAATGGGTCTACAGGCACCTGGCCGATGACTTCCAGCAGATGACCAACCTCCCCAAGGAGCTCCGTCAGCGCCTGGGGGAAGTCTTTCTCCTCAAGCTCCTGGACCCCCTGGAGACTCTGGAATCAACCGATGGCTCCACCCGGAAAGTCCTCTTCAGGCTTCCCGATGGGGAAACGATTGAGAGCGTTTTCATGCTTTACCAGCGCCGCAGGACTGTGTGCGTCTCAACCCAGGTCGGCTGCCCCATAGGCTGTCCCTTCTGCGCCACCGGCCGGAGCGGGTTCCGGCGCAACCTCAAGCCTGGTGAGATAATAGATCAGGTCCTGCACTTTGCCCGCGAGGCCAGGAAAGGGGTGGGCGATTCATCAAAGCCCGTGACCAATGTGGTTTTCATGGGCATGGGGGAGCCTTTGCTTAACTACGAAGCCACCCTCCAGGCCATAAGGACCCTGAACGACCAGAGGGGCTTCAACCTGGGAGCGAGGCGCTTCACTATCTCAACCGTGGGGATAGTGCCCGGGATAAGGCGGCTGGCGGGGGAGGGACTCCAGGTGGAGCTGGCGGTCTCCCTCCACGCTCCAAACGATGAGATAAGGGACCGGCTGGTCCCGGTGAACAAAGGCTACCCTCTAAAGCGGCTCCTTGTGGCCTGCCAGGAATTCATTGAAAAGACTAAGAGGCGCATAACCTTTGAATATGTCCTCATAAACGGGGTGAACGATAGCATCAGCCATGCCCGCGAACTGGCTTCCCTCCTCAAAGGCATGCTCTGCCACGTGAACCTCATACCCATGAACCCGATTCCTGGCGTATCCATGGGGCCGCCCCCGAAGCGCCGTGTTCTGGCTTTTGAAGAGGAACTGAGACGCCAGGGCATATCCGTAACCCTGCGTGCAAGCAAAGGCGCCGATATCCAGGCCGGTTGCGGCCAGTTGAGGCTGAGGACTTGCGGCCAGCGATGAGCACCACCATCAAGATCGCCCCATCCATACTTTCGGCCGACTTCGCCCGTCTCGGGGAACAAGTCAAGGAGGCTGAAGCCGCGGGAGCCGATTACATCCACATTGACGTTATGGACGGCCATTTCGTCCCCAACATCACCGTCGGCCCTCTGGTGGTCCGGGCTCTCAGGCGCATCACTTCCCTGCCCCTTGATGTTCACTTGATGGTGGAAAGGCCGGAGCTTTTCCTGGAGGAGTTTGCCAGGGCGGGGGCGGACATAATAACGGTCCACTGGGAAGCCTGTCCTCATATCCACAGAGTGCTTTGGAAGATCCGGGAAATGGGCAAGAGGGCAGGTATCTCCATCAACCCCGCCACCCCGGTGTGGGTCCTTGAAGAAATTGTGAGGGAAGTGGACCTTATCCTGGCCATGACCGTTAACCCGGGTTTTGGGGGGCAGAAGCTGATTCCGGGCGTTCTGGCCAAGCTGGAGAAGCTGAGGGAGATGGTCAGGAAAGAGGGAGTTGCTCCTGAGATAGAGGTGGATGGGGGAATAAATGAAGAGACAGCCCCCCTGGCCGTGAGGGCGGGGGCTCAGGTGCTCGTGGCGGGGGCTGCCGTCTTTGAATCGCCTCTGGGTGTGAAGGAAGCGATCCGGCGGATAAGAGCTGCCGCTGAGGCGGCAGCGGGGCCTTAGGTCTTGTTCAGGGCCTTGAGGCACTTGGTGCAGATGTAAATGCGCCTCTTGCGGCCTCCCTCGTAGATGGTTTTGCGCTGAACATTGGGGAGCCACTTCCTCTTGGTAGCGTGCTTGGAGTGGCTCACATTATGGCCGAACTGAACTCCCTTGCCGCACACCTCGCAGACTGCCACTTCTTCCCCTCCCTTTCAGATTTGCAGCCAATAATACCACATGAAGCGGTGAAAGGCAAGTGGAATGAAAGAGGGCGGGAGGATACCCCCAGACCCCCGGAAGAGGGCAAGGCCCCTTCCACTTTTCAGCGCAGGTTTGCAGGCAAATGGGGCCAGGGGTATAATGCTAAAGCCATGAAGGAAACCGAACTGCTGGGCCGAAGGATCCACTACTTTCGCGCCACAACTTCCACCCAGGACGAGGCCAGGAGGCTCGCCGAAGCCGGAGCCCCGGAAGGAACAGTAGTCCTGGCGGAGGAGCAGACTGCTGGCCGCGGGAGGATGGGAAGGGCCTGGCTTTCCCCGCCGGGCTCCTCCATCCTCATGTCGGTCATCTTCAGGCCTTACATCCTCCCCCGCCAGGCTCACCGCTTAACCATGATCGCCTCCATCTCCGTAGCCGAAGCCATTGAAAATCTAACCCCCCTCAGGGTCACGATAAAATGGCCCAACGATATCCTCATCGCCGGGAAGAAGGCCGGAGGGATCTTAACCGAGATCCAGGCCTCGGGGGACCGCATCCTTTACGCCATAGTGGGGATAGGGCTCAATGTCAACATCCATATCCCGAACTCGCCCCTGGCTCCTCTGGCCCCCTTCGCCACCAGCCTTTCGGATGAACTCGGGTATGAATTCCCCCGCTTCGTCCTGCTTCAGGAAATCCTGAGCCGGATGGAGGAAAATTACCGGGCTCTGAGGGGAGGGGAGGATTTCCGGGAGAGGTGGCTCTCAAGGCTTTACCCCCTGGGCCAGGAAGTCTCAGTGGTCACCCCTGCTGGCCTGCTGGAAGGGGTGGCCATGGGCGTGAACGAAGATGGCGCTCTGCTTCTGGCCACCCCCGATGGAGAAATCATAACCATCTGGGCCGGCGATGTGAGCCTCAGGAAGGAGGTGAAGCATGAACAAGAAGACAATCCGTGACATAGACGTTCAGGGAAAG
>DAOUBN010000202.1:0-1964 GCA_034432815.1 Anaerolineae bacterium
GGTGGGAAAAAAAGGACAGGCAAGAGGACTTCGTCCTCCTGCCAAGAGATCCCAAACTATTTTGACCCGAGCTGGAGAACCAGGATCCCTCCGATTATAAGGCAGGCCCCCAGGATCTGAGGCCACTCCATCCTTTCCCCGAAAAGGATAGCCCCCATGGCTGCTGCTGCCACCGGTTCAAGGTTGGCCATTATGCTGGCCACGCTCACGGGTATGAACCGCAGGGCCGTAATGTAGCAGAAGCCGCCGCCCAGGGAGGGAATAACGCTCATGGCCAGGAGCCAGAGAAATAGGCTCAGGTTGCAGAAAGGCAGGGCAATGTTGCGGTAGCTCAGAGGCAGGAGGAAAAGGGCTCCCACACCCATGGAATACATCAGGGTATCAATGGGGCTGTGCCGCCGCACCGCCAGCTTGTTGAAAATGTTGTAGAAACTGTAAGTGAGGCCAGCTCCAAGCCCCAATATAACACCGTAGAGATTAAACCTCAGAGTCTCAGGCCTGTAAACCCCGGCCACCAGCGCGCTCCCGCTGAAGGTCAGGATTATTGCGGCAACTTTGAATAAAGTGAGCTTTTCGTTAAAAAGGAAATGGGAAAATATGGCCACCCAGGCGGGAGCGGTATACATCAGAATGGCGGCCATTCCCACTCCTATGGCATCTATCGCATAGGCGTAAACAGTGTAGAAAAGAGCAACCCCTATCAAGGCATAGCCCAGGAATAAAGGCCAGTCCACATGCTTCGGGGAAAACTGCCTCTTCACGGCCTTAGCCAAAAAGATGATGAGGGCAGTGAAAGCGGTGCGGAAAAACACGATGTTAAGGGGGGTGAAACGCGGCTCAAGGGCCAGGATCGTCTTGTAGAAAGGGCCGAGGGTGGACCAGAGAAGGGCCGCTGCGACCACAAGGGCAAATCCCAGGATATCCTGCCTCAATTTGTCCTCCCGAAAAAGGCTTGGTATAATCTTGCCGGAAAGTGCTGGAGGAAGCCTCTCATGGACCTTTTCCTCAGATTGCTCCTTGCCCATGCACTGGGCGATTTTGTATTTCAGTCATCAGGACTTGTAGCCCTGAAAAGGCGGGGGCTCAGGGGTCTCGCCATTCATTCCGGAGTGGTGGCTTTCTGGACCTTCGTCCTGGCATGGAATTACCCCCGATACGGCTGGGCTATAGCCTTTCTCCTTTCAGTGATGCATTTCGCTGCCGATTGGGCCCGCTATTACTGGCGCCCCCGCACCCCCCTGGAAGAGCTCGGCTCATTCCTGGGCGACCAGCTCCTGCACATCGGGTTGATAATGGGAGCGATGGCCGCTTTTGGGATCACCATCCCCTGGGAGGAGTTCCGCCATCCGGCCGCCCTTGCCTGGCAACTCAGGCTCCTGCTCCTGGCGCTTCTCCTCATTTTCCTGTGCTGGGTTGTGCCCCTGCTGGAAAAGATGGTGGTTGAAGTAAGCCCGAGTTGTTCGCATTCCCGCCATCAGATAAGGGTAGAGCCGGCCCAGAGGTTCATTGGGGCGGTGGAGAGGGTGCTGGCGGTGGTGATTTTCGTGAAGGTCAACCCTCTCCTTGCCCTTTTTGCCTTTATCCCTCGCATTTTCACAGGCCCCAGGAAGCGTTGCGCCCTTTATCGGGCAGCTGTGAGCGTGGTCTTGACCCTCCCGATCGCTTATTACGTGGCAAGGTTTTAAACCTCCTATGCAAACCCGCTGAGGTGCAGGGGGCGAAGTTTTCCCCCGCCTCTGTTTTTTCCCGCCCTCGTTTGCCTGGAGTTCGCTGGGGGCAGGGTCCCCCTCGTGGGCGGGTTGCAGGATTTGCTACTCGCCCCCAATTTGCACCTTTTTGAAAGGTGAGGGAGGATGGGGGCACATCCCCCAAACCCCCTGGCATGGGGGCTTCGCCCCCCTGCACCCCCTAATTTTTCCCACCCTCGTTTGCTCAGGGTTTGCCGGGGTTAAGGGTCCCCCTCT
>DAOUBN010000203.1:0-5146 GCA_034432815.1 Anaerolineae bacterium
TTTCCCCACCCCCGTTCCCTGTGGCTCAGCCTGGCTTCAGGGTCCCACTCGTGGCCGGGTTTCAGGAGAAGGCAACTCGCCCCCAATTTAGTTTTTGTGGGGGGACACCCCCCACCTCCCCCCGCCAGGGGGACTCCGTCCCCCTGCACTCCCTGTTTTCTTCTTTCGTGGGGGTGGAGGGGGCAGGGCCCCATCCCGGGGGTCTGGGGGTGTCCCCCAAAATCGGGGGGTGCAGGGGGGCGAAGTCCCCATGCCAGGGGGATGCGGGGGGTGTCCCCCCGCCCTTTTCTCGCTTTTCAAAATCGGGGGTGGAGGGGGCAAGGCCCCCTCCCGGGGGGAGTGGGGGGTGTCCCCCCAGGAAAACCAATCAAGGGGCGAGGAGGTAACTCCTGCAATCTGGCCGCGAGGGGGGCCCTTAACCCCAGCGAACCCCAAGCCAATGAGGGTGGGAAAAAAGAGGGAGCCCAAGAGGCCTTGTGGGCGTGCCCTCAACCCGTTCAGCGATGGAGTCGCCCACTTGTGGGAAGGTTCTCCAAACCCGATTTGCCGGTGATGGAGTCGCCTCCTACAATAAGCACAGGGATTTCTCTGCCGGAGGTGAAAAGCCATGGAGTTCGCCTGCTCCCTTTGTGGCCGTTCCTACCCCCTGAGCACAATGCAGTGGCGCTGTCCATGCGGGGGGTATTTCAACATCCTCAACCCTAAGCCTTTCATCCCCGGGAAAATCCGCCGCGAGGAATTTTCCCTCTGGAGATACCGGGAGATGCTCCCTGAAAGTGGGGAGATTGTGTCTATGGGAGAGGGGTTGACTCCCATCGTGGAAGCCGACTGGAGAGGGATGGCCGTTTGCTTCAAACTGGAATACCTCGCCCCCACAGGCTCTTTCAAGGACAGAGGGACGTCGGTGCTGGTGAGCTTTCTGAAAAGCATCGGGATAAAGGAAGTGGTGGAGGACTCCTCGGGGAATGCGGGGGCATCCCTCGCCGCTTACGCCGCCAGAGCTGGAATAAGGGCCCGGATCTTCGTCCCGGCCCATGCTTCCCCGGCCAAAAAATCCCAGATCGCCATCTACGGTGCGGAACTGGTGGAAGTGGAAGGTCCGAGGGAGGAAGCCGCCAGAGCCGTGCGGGAGGAGGCGGAAAAAGGCTATTACTACGCCAGCCACTACTACAACCCCCTTATTCTGGAAGGGATGAAGACGGCAGCCTACGAAATCTGGGAGCAACTGGGCAGAGCGCCTGATGCCCTGGTGCTTCCCGTCGGGCACGGGACTTTGCTCCTGGGGCTTTACCAGGGGTTCCGGGACCTCCACGAGGCGGGCCTTGTGGATTCAATGCCTGCTTTCTACGGAGTGCAGGCCAGGAACTGTTCCCCCTTATATGAAGCTTTCCGCCTCGGCCTTGAGGAGGCCCCCGAATACACCCCAAAGCCCACCGTGGCCGAAGGCATAAGCATAGCAAGCCCCCTGCGGGCTAAGGAGATACTGAAGGCCGTGAGGGAAACGGGGGGAGAAATCCTGACAGTGGAGGAGGAAGAAATCCTGCGGGCCAGGAAGGAGCTGGCGCTGAAGGGCTTCTTCGTGGAGCCCACTTCAGCAGTGGCTGCGGCAGCGCTGGATCACCTTACCCATCTGCATGGCAGGACCATCGTAGTTCCCCTGACCGGAAGCGGCCTCAAGAGCCCGGTATGATGTGGAGGGCGCTCTTCTTGAGGGAAACCACAACTTCTTTCCCCACCCCGAGGCCCAGGCGGACGTAAGCGTGCCAGGGGATTGAGATCTCCAGGTCATAATCCTTGCCTGTCTCCACCGAGCGGATTTTGAAGAAGAGGGAGTAGTGGTCGCCTCTGGGGATTTCTCCGACTATGACCCCCGGGAGCAGGTTCTCCTTCACCCCCTCGCGCAGAGGCCGGTCAGGCCTGACGATCATGACATCTTCGGGACGGATGCAGAAAGTCACCTCCGAGCCGGGGGTCGCCTCCTGAGGCGAGGCTTCAAAGACGAGGCCCATCCACTCAATGTAGACTCCCCTCTCGTCCCTGCCCACCACCTCCCCGTCCATGATGTTCCTGACCCCGACGAACCTGGCTACCGCCCTGGTTCGGGGGTGCCGGAAAACTTCCTCCTTCTCCCCAACCTGCTCAATCCTTCCAGCGTTCACCACCGCCAGCCTGGTGCCCATGGAGAAAGCGTCTTCCAGATCGTGGGTTACCAGGATTATCGGGATTTCCGCCTCCTCCTTGAGCCTGAGGAGGTCGGCCTGGAGCTTGCGCCGCACTGGCCTGTCCAGGGCTGAGAAGGGTTCGTCCAGGAGGAGAAGGCGTGGCCTGGCGGCCAGGGCTCTGGCTATGGCTACCCTCTGCTTCTGACCCCCCGAAAGCTGGTGGGGGTAATAGTCCTCAAGGCCCTTCAGCCTCATCTTCTTCAGGAGTTGCCGGAGGATTTCCTCCCTCTTTTCCTTCTCCCGGCACCCGTAGAGGATGTTCTCGGCCACCGTCATGTGGGGGAAGAGGGCGTAATCCTGGAATACAAACCCTATGTGGCGCAGGTGCACGGGGACATTCACATCCACCCTTTTCCCATCAGAGGAGAAAAGGACCTGACCGTTAAGCTCAATGAAGCCCTGGTCGGGAGTGAGGAGGCCGGAGATGCACCGGAGGATGGAAGTCTTCCCGCTCCCCGATGGACCAAAAAGCACCAGCACTTCTCTGCCCACTTCAAGGTCAACTTCAAGGGAGAGACCCCCGAGCTTTTTGGAAAAGCGCGCCAGAAGAACCGGCCTCATTTCGGTTGGAACCTGTTCACCATGAAGATGAAGGCAAAGGCTAAGGAAGCGGTGATGGCAACCCAGAGGGTGGCCTCGTCCATCCTGTTGGCCTGGACGGCGGTGTAAATGGCCAGGGGGATTGTGCGGGTTTTGCCGGGGATGTTTCCGGCCACCATAAGCGTGGCGCCGAACTCCCCGAGAGCTCTGGCGAAACTCAGGATGATCCCGGCCACTATCCCGCGGCTCGCCAGGGGGAGAGTCACATCCAGAAAAGCTCTCCAGGGAGGCACCCCCAGGGTCCTGGCCGCCACCTCAAGGGATGGGTCCACGCTCTCCAGAGCTGCTTTGGCCGAACGGAACATAAGGGGCAGGGCCACGATCCAAGAAGCCATAACGGCAGCCTTCCAGGTGAAGAGCCAGCCGAGCCACCCAAGCGGCCCCTTCCTCCCCATTATCACCAGAAGGTAATACCCCACCACGCTCGGGGGGAGGACGAGGGGCAGGGTCAGGAGGGTTTCCACAAGGCTTTTACCCGGAAAGCGCACCCTCGCCATCAGGATGGCCAGGATAAGCCCAGTAACCCCGGCCAGGACCGTGGCTGTTGAAGCCACTTTCAACGAGAGGAAAAGAGGGCTCAGATCCAATTCTATCCCTCCGGAACCTCAAACCCGTATTTCTCCAGAACAGCCCTCCCTTTCGGGCCGAGAAAATAGGAGATGAACTCCCGGGCGCACCTTTCGTTCTTCGCCCCTTTCACGATCGCCAGGCTCTGGTCAAAGGGGGTGTAAAAATCTTTCGGGACCGGAATGAAATGGCCTTTAAGGTCAAGGACGAGGGGGAGAGGGACCAGCGCCGCCGATGCCCCGCCGGCCTCGGCATACTGAACGGCCTGGCGGACATTTTCCGCATAGACCATCCTCCCCTCCACTTTTTCCCACAGGCCGGATGCTTTGAGGGCCTGAACTGCCGCCTTCCCGTAAGGCGAGTAGTCGGGATTGGCCGTGGCTATCTTTCCGGGGATCTGGGCCAACTCCCTGAAGTCCCTTATCTGGACTCCCCCTTCCGGAACCCACACCACCAGCCTTGTCCGGGCGTAGACCCTCACCGTGCCCTCCAGGATGAATCCTTCCTTCTTCAGAGCGGCGATGTAATCGGCATCGGCCAGAATCAGGAGGTCAAAGGGGGCTCCCTGCCGGACCTGCTGGGCCAGCTGGCCGGAAGCGGCGTAGCTTACGTTGACTTTGCACCCCTTGAAATCCCCCGCCATCTCATCCAGCGCCTTCATGACCACGGGGGCCGCTCCGATGTTCAGCTCCTCAGGGGGTGGGCTGCAGCCCTGAAGGGCCAGTGCCAGAATGGTGGCGGATAAAATCAAGGCACGCACTGAAGACTTCCTCCCGGGCGATGTCCTCGGTTATCACGTGCCCGCTCCTTTCAATCCAGACGATGGATTTTTCGGCCGAGCCAATGTGCTGGATCAGGTAAAGGGGATTCTCCAGCGGGACGGACCTGTCGGTCCGGGAGTGGATGAAGAGGACGGGAACTCTGACCAGGGGCAGCTCACCCCGGAGGTGGGCCAGGAACCGGAGGAGCTGCTCTATTGACCTGGTCGGGTAGACAGGGTAATCCAGGTGCCTCTGGGGGACGGTGGGGTCAAGGAAATCCGGGGGCCCCTTCCTGACGAACCGGATGAAAGGTTTGAGGATGGGGAGGAAGAAGAGGCGGGGGTCCCTGATGAAAGCCGGGGCCGAAAGGGCCACAACGCCTTCAACCTCGTGGTGGACTGCAAGGTGCAGGGCGAGGGCTGCCCCCAGCGAAAGGCCGATGGGGAAAACCTTATGGGCCACGCTCTGGAGCTCCCGGTATCCCTCCACCACCGAGGCAAACCAGTCTTCCCAGGTGGTTTTCTCCATATCAAGGGGCGAAGTGCCGTGGCCAGCCAGGCGGACGCCCTTCACTGTGAAGCCCTGTGCTGCCAGGAACTCCCCCAGCCCTCGCATCTCGTTGGGGGTCCCCGTGAACCCGTGGATCAGGAGGCAACCGGTTTCACCGCCGGGGAAGAAAAAGGGCTCGGCCCCTATCATGGCTTTTCCCTCCCTGATGCTCGGCGGGTATTATAGCCTCAACCGCCCGGGAGAAGCAAGCTAAGGCGCTAACCCGCAGGGCTTTTCAGGGGGCGGAGCCCCCTCCCAGGAGGCTGCGGGGGGTGTCCTTCTATTTCCCCACCCCCGTTGCCTGTGGCTCAGCCTGGCTTCAGGCCCCCACTCGTGGCCGGGTTTCAGGAGATGCCAGCTCGCCCCCCCAATTTTTGTTCTTTCGGGGGCACATCCCCCGAACCCCCTGGGAGGGGGCCTTGCCCCCTCCACCCCCATTTTTTCAAC
>DAOUBN010000204.1:0-5493 GCA_034432815.1 Anaerolineae bacterium
CCCTGGCATGGGGGCTTCGCCCCCCTGCACCCCACGATTTTGGGGGACGCCCGGGAGGGGGCTCCGCCCCCTCCACCCCCATTTTGGGGGCACATCCCCCGCATCCCCCGGCATGAGGGCTTTGCTCCCCTGCCCCCTTTGTTGGAATATTGAAAAGCCCTGTGGTATAATTTTGCGGGGAGAGCAGGGCATGGACCCAAGGAGGATACGCAATTTCTGCATAATAGCCCACATAGACCACGGGAAATCAACTCTGGCGGACCGTTTCCTGGAGTTAACTGGAACTGTTGACCCCCGCCAGATGCGGGAGCAGTTCCTGGACCAGATGGACATTGAGCGGGAGAAAGGGGTGACCATCAAGGCTTCGGCCGTCAGGATGCTCTACAGGGCTTCCGACGGTGAGGTTTACGAGCTCAACCTGATTGATACCCCAGGCCATGTGGATTTTTCTTATGAAGTCAGCAGGGCCCTGGCCGCCTGCGAGGGGGCTATCCTGGTGGTAGACGCCTCCCAGGGGATAGAAGCTCAGACTGTAGCCAACCTCTACATGGCTCTGGACCACGATTTGACCATAATCCCGGTCATCAATAAAATAGACCTCCCCAATGCCAGGCCCGAAGAGGTCGCTCAGGAGTTGGAGGATCTTCTGGGGATACCGGCGGAAGAGGCGATAATGGTTTCGGCCAAGGAGGGGATAAACGTAAGGGAAGTGCTGGAGGCGGTAGTGAGGAAGATTCCTCCTCCGAAAGGCTACCTGCGCCAGCCCCTCAGAGCCCTCATCTTTGACTCCCACTACGATTCATACAAAGGGGTCATCGCTTACGTGAGGGTTTTTGACGGCGAAATAACCCCCGATACACCCCTCATGCTTATGTCAACGGGGGAGAAGTTTGAGCCCATGGAGATAGGCTACTTCTCCCCCTGGATGACGCCGGCTGAGCGGCTTGTGGCGGGGGAAGTCGGCTACGTGGCCACGGGGCTGAAGAGCGTGAGAGATTGCTCGGTGGGGGATACGATAACCTGGGCCCGCAACCCCGCCGATAAGCCCCTTCCCGGCTACCAGAAGCCCAAGCCTATGGTCTTCGCCGGTTTCTACCCCACCGAGGGGGAAAATTTCGGCCTTTTGAGGGAAGCACTGGAGAAGCTCCAGCTCAACGATGCGGCCCTCTTCTTTGAGCCTGAGGATTCGGCGGCCCTGGGACCCGGCTTCAGGTGCGGCTTCCTGGGCCTTTTCCACATGGAGATAGTGCAGGAGAGGCTGGAGAGGGAATTCGGCCTGGACCTGGTCGCCACGGCTCCCAACGTGGAATATGAGGTGGTCAAACGCAACGGGGAAATAGTGCGGGTAGATAACCCCGCCCGCTTCCCCCCGGAATCGGAAATTGAGGAGATCCGGGAGCCATGGATGAGGGTCCAGATCTTCACCCCCTCCGAATACATAGGCCCGGTCATGGAGCTGGTAACCAGGCGGAGGGGTAAGTTCGTGAGGATGGATTACCTGGACCCCAGGCGGGTCATGCTCCTTTACGAAATGCCCCTGGCGGAGATGATCACGGATTTCTACGATCGCCTGAAATCTGTGACCAGGGGTTACGCCTCTCTGGATTACTCCTTCCTGGAATACCGGCCCGACAACCTGGTGAAGCTCACGGTCCTGGTGCACGGCCAGCCGGTGGATGCCCTTTCGGTCATAGTCCACCGGGATGACGCCTACAGACGGGGGAAGGTCCTGGTGGAGAAGCTCAAGGAAGTCATACCCCGCCAGCTCTTCCCGGTGGCCATTCAAGCAGCCATAGGGAAGAGGGTGGTGGCGCGGGCTGACATCCCCGCCCTCAAGAAGAACGTGCTGGCCAAGTGCTATGGAGGCGATGTAACCCGCAAGCGCAAGCTCCTGGAGCGCCAGAAGGAAGGGAAGAAGCGCCTCAAGCAGATAGGCCGGGTCCAGGTCCCCCAGGAAGCTTTCCTGGCAGTCCTCAAGGTGGAGGAGGATTAAGGAGTTGAGTTACCCCTGGCCTTTGCTGCTGGCCCTGGCGGCAAGCTTCTCTTTCTTTTTCAGTTTCCAGACCCTCTTCTCCACTTTCCCCCTCTTCCTGAGAGAGCTGGGAGGGGGAGCGGCTATGATGGGAGCGACCCAGTTCTCCTTTGCCATGGCCGCCATCCTCTCCCGCCCCCTGGCCGGCTGGGTCTCGGACCGCATGGGCAGGAGGCCAGGCCTGATCCTGGGAAGCGCCATCTTCACCACAAGCATGGTCCTTTACTGCTTCGTAAGGGACCTGAGGGCCTTGCTTTTCCTGCGCGCCTTCCACGGGACAGGCATAGCCTTCTTCACCACCGCTTTCACCGCTTTCGTGTCCGACATAGCCCCGCCGGAGAGGAGGGGGGAGATCATCGGGCTTGCGGGGATACCTGCTCCCCTTTCTCTCCTCATTGCCCCCCTTGCGGGCGATCTGCTTGCCATGGGGAGCAATTTTCCGAGGCTCTTCCTGGCCAGCGCGGGCTTTGGAGCCCTGTCCCTCGCTCTGACCCTCCTCCTGCCCGAGACCCTCAAGGGTTCAGGCGATGCCGAGGCCCCCTTTTCCGCATCGGCCATTGCCATCCCTGTTCTCCTGACAGGAGCGGCCGGAGTATCCTACGGGGCCATCATCTCCTTCCTGCCCGTTTTCCTGGCCGAAAGGAACCTCGGGCCGGCGGGCCTCTTCTTCTCCCTCCTGTCCCTGGTCTTTCTCCCCTCCCTCTTCTTCGGCGGGAAGCTTTCCGACAGCGCAGGCCGCGGCAGGGTGGTGATCCCGGCAACGGCCCTTGCAGCCCTTTCCATGGCTTCCCTCGCTTTCATCCGTTCGCGCCCTCTCCTGGCTTTCTCCGCCATCGCCTACGGGCTCGGATACGGGACACTGCGCCCAGCCGTTGACGCCATGATAGTGGACAGGGTTCTCCCCCTCGCCCGGGGGAAAGCCCTCGGCTTCAATTATGCCGGTTTTGACCTGGGAGTGGGGGCAGGCTCGCTGCTCCTGGGCCTGCTGGCTCAGAACTGCGGTTACGGCTCGGTCTATGCTGTATCGGCTCTGATCCTGGCCGTAGCCGGAACGATCTTCCTGCGGGAGGGCTTAAGGTGTTGAGGAAAGCTCTCAAGTTGCTGGCCTTCCTCGTAGCCATCCTGGCCATGCTGACTGTGGCTTCCATCCCGGTTGTAGCCATCCTGGGCATCTTCTCCGGACCGCCATCGGAGAAGGTCCAGGTCAGGCTTGGCTCGCCAACCGAACTTTACTATGGCTTCTACCTCTGGCTCCACCAGGAGGAACTCCAGAAGCCTCTCCTTCCAGAAGGCTCCCCGGTGTCCTTCACCGTTTACCCGGGGGAATCTCCCTACTCCATAGCCGAGAGGCTTGAGGAAGCCGGGCTCATTTCCAGCGCCAGGCTTTTCTATGCCTACATCCGCTACAACGACCTGGGCCAGAAGCTGGAGGCCGGCGATTACACCCTCAGCCCTGCCATGACCATACCCGAGATCGCCCGGGCCCTGCAGCACGGCAGGGTCCGGGAGATAACTCTGACCATACCCGAGGGCTGGAGGATGGAGCAACTGGCCCAGTATCTTGAGGAGAAGGGGGTTATGTCGGCCAGGGATTTTCTGGCTGCAGCCCAGAGGGACCTCTGGGTCGCCCGCTACGATTTCCTGAAGGATGTGCCGGAAGGGGCTACCCTTGAAGGCTACCTCTTCCCCGATACCTACAGGCTGCCGGTGCCGGCTTCCCCCCAGGACCTCCTGACCAGGATGCTGGACAATTTCGGGGCCAGAGTTACACCGGAGATGCGCGCCAGAGCTCAGGAGATGGGCTTCACCTTGTTCCAGGTTGTAACCCTGGCCTCCATTGTGGAGAGGGAGGCTGTCATCCCCCAGGAAAGGCCTGTAATCGCCGGGGTTTACCTCAACCGCCTGCGCAGAGGGATGTATCTCCAGGCCGACCCAACCGTTCAGTATGCCAAGGGATACGATAAGGCCACAGGCCGCTGGTGGCCTCCGATAACCATTGAAGAGATGAGTTCAGTCCAGTCCCCCTACAACACCTTCCTAAACCCCGGCCTCCCCCCAGGGCCGATATGCAGTCCCGGGCTGGATTCCATAAAGGCCGTCCTTTACCCTGCCGAAACCGATTACCTTTTCTTCTTCTCCCGGGGCGACGGCTCCCATGTCTTCTCCAGAACCTACGAGGAGCACCTTGAGAACCAGAAAAGATATGGCCAGTAGGATAAAAGGTCTTATCGGGCTATCCCTGGGCCTCCTTTTCTTGATTTTATGTCTACTGAGCACCCGCGAGGTCACCTTAGTGGTGGATGGAAGGGTGCAGAGGGTGCGGGTCCTGCCTGCTGACCCGAAAGCCCTGCTCCAGGAGTTCGGCCTGGTCTCCGCCTCCAGCTACTCGTACACCCCCGGCCAGCCGGCTACCCTGGCCGTTACAAGGCCTATACCCGTGGAGATCTACGCCGATGGCGCTCTGAAGGAAGTGGGAGCGTCCGGCACGACCGTTGGAGAAACGCTGAAAAGAGCCGGCGTGGCCGTCAAGGAGGGAGACGAAATCTTCATGGAGGGGGCGAAGAGTTCCCCCGGAGCCCCTCTGTCCCTCAGGCTCATGGCGAGCCTGGATGGGCTCGGAGTTGTGGCTCCCATCAAGATCCTCGTCCGGAGGGCTGTCCCCATCACCCTCGTGGACGACGGAATCCCCATGACCCTTTACACCACTGCCAGAACCGTCGGAGAAGCCCTCCACAGAGCCGGGGTCATCGTCTACGCCGGGGACAGGATCGTCCCGGGGCTGGATGAGCCTGTCTCCTCCGGCCTGAAAGTATTCATAACCCGCTCAAAGGCCGCTGAGATCTCCGTTGACGGCCGCCTGATCCGGACCAGGACCCTGGCTGGCACTGTGGCGGAGCTCCTGGCCCAGGAGAAGCTGGTTCTGGCCGGTCGGGATTACACCATCCCCTCCCCTGAAAGCCCCATCTTTGACGGAATAAAGGTCAGGGTCGTGAGGGTGCGGGAAGAGATCCTGGTCCAGGAGGAGCCCATCCCTTACGAGACCGTCTGGAAGCCCGATGATTCCATGGAACTGGACACCCGGATGGTGGTCCAGGAAGGGAGGGAAGGGATATTCCGGAAGCGCTACCGGGTGATTTACGAGGACGGTAAGGAAAAGGAGCGGAAGCTTGAGGACCAGTGGGTGGCAAAGCCTCCGGTCACCAGGGTGATCGCTTACGGGACGAAGATCGTCGTAAGGGAGCTGGAGACGCCAGAGGGGACGATAAAATACTGGAGGCGCATAAGGGTGCTGGCCACTTCTTACACTGCAGCCACAGCCGGCAAGCCGAGGGATCACCCTCTCTTTGGCATAACCCGGATGGGCCTGAGGGCCAGGAAAGGCATAGTAGCCGTGGACCCCAGGGTCATAAACCTCGGGACCTGGGTATACGTGCCGGGTTACGGGCTCGGCGTTGCCGCCG
>DAOUBN010000205.1:0-8080 GCA_034432815.1 Anaerolineae bacterium
GGAGTGCTGCATAAACCCATGCTTTGAGCTGGTGAAGGGGGTGCGGTTCCGCCCCCTGGGGGAAAAGGAGGGTTCATCTTTCCAGAGGCTCGCCCGGCGCCGGGCCTTGATCCTTCCCATCCTGAATGCGGGGGTGGTAGTGGGCTGGGATGAGGGGCGTTTCACCAGGGCGGCAATAGCCATAGGGCCGGTGGCACCGGTCCCTTTCAGGGCCCGGAAAGCCGAAGAGTTCCTGAAGGGTTCCCCTCTTTCCCCTGAGAGCATAGAAGAGGCGGCTCGCCTGGCTCAGGAAGAAGCTCAGCCCCGCTCAAGCCTCCTGCGAGGCTCAGCCGAATACCGTAAGGACATGGTCAGGGTGCTGGTGCGCCGCGCCCTTATGGAAGCAACTCCCCTTCAACCATCCTGAAGGTGGTAGAGAGGGCAAAGTTACCCCTCGGCTCTGGGGATGTCCCCTAAAAAGAGGGGGGCAGGGGCTTTGCCCCCTGGCAGGGGGGTATGGGGGATGTGCCCCCAGGAAAAACAAGTTTTGTTTTCGTGGGGGGACACCCCCCCACTTCCCACCGTCAGGGGGACTCCGTCCCCCTGCACCCCCTGTTTTTCCCCAACCCGGCCACGAGAGGGGTCCTGAACCCTGGCGAACCTTCAGCCTGCGAGGATGGGGAAAATGGGTGAGGGCACTCCCATGTCCCCCATCAAAGGGTTCTACCCCACTGCACCCCCGGGAAGCTCGCTCGCAAGCTTACATCCCAAGATATGCTTTCTTCACACTTTCTATCCCCATAACTTCCCGGGCCTTACCCTCAATCTCAATCCGCCCGCCTGAAATGACGTAGGCATAATCGCTTATAGCCAGAGCGAGCTGGGTGTTCTGCTCCACCAGAACCATGGTCATCCCCTCGCTCCGGAGGCGACGGATCACATCAAAGAGGGTGAGAACCAGGAAAGGCGCAAGCCCCAGGGAAGGTTCATCCAGCATCAGAACCTCGGGCTCGCTCATGAGCCCCCGGGCAATGGCCAGCATCTGCTGTTCCCCGCCCGAAAGGGTGCCGGCTTTCTGTTTTATCCTCTCCTTAAGTCTCGGGAAAAGGGTGAAAACCCTTTCCAGGTTCTCCCGGTAGTTCCTGGCGGCCCTGGAGGTAAAAGCCCCCATCTCCAGGTTCTCCAGAACCGTCATTTCCGGGAAAATCTGGCGGCCCTCGGGGATGAGGACCATCCCCTTTTCCACTTTCTTATGGGGGGGAAGGCGGGTTATATCCTCCCCATTGAGGACGATGGAACCCTTCCAGGGCTTCACAAGCCCCATTATAGTTCGGAGCAGTGTTGTCTTGCCAGCCCCATTGGGGCCGATTATCGCCGTAAGCTTGCCTTTCTCCACGGAGAAAGAGACATCCCAAAGGATCTGGACTTCACCATAGCCCGATGAAAGGTTTTTAACTTCCAGGAAAGCCATCACTCCCCCTCCAGAAGCCTTTTTGCCAGGGATGGATCCCCGAGGTAAGCTTCAATCACTTTGGGGTCGTTGGCGACCTCAGCAGGCAAGCCCTCAGCTATTTTGACCCCGTAATCCAGGACTATTATCCTGTCCGATACGCCGGTAATGGCCTTCATGTTGTGCTCCACCATCAGGATGGTAATGCCCTTCCTCCGTATTTCCCTGATGACTTCCAGCATGGAGGCCACCTCGGTGGGGTTGAGGCCAGCCAGCACCTCATCCAGCAGGATGACCCTGGGATCCGAGGCTAAGGCTCTGGCCAGCTCCAGCCTCTTTTTCTCGGGCACGTTGAGTTTGCCTGCCAGAAGCTCTTTCCTGTGGGCCAGGCCCACGAACTCCAGAACTTCCTCCGCCTTTTTCTCCGCAAGGGAGAGAGGGAAATCCCTGCAACCAAAGCAGGCCCCCACCATGACATTTTCCTTGACTGTGAGTTCGCTGAGGGGCTTAACTATCTGGTGGGTCCTGGCGATCCCAAGCCGGGCAATCCGGTGGGCCGGAAGGCCGGTTATGTCTTTGCCCTGGAAAAAGACCTTCCCTTTCTCGGGCCTGTAAACCCCGCTTATCACATTGAAGAGGGTGGTTTTGCCGGCACCGTTGGGCCCTATTATACCCAGGATCTCCCCCTCTTCAACTTCAAAGGAAACGCCGTTGAGGGCCGCAAGGCCGCCGAAATACTTGTGGACATCCTTCACCGAGAGGATCATACCAGATACCTCCTCAGAACGGGGAATCGCTGGCGCAGATAACCCACAATTCCGACCGAAACGAAGAGGACGATTATGAGGAGCATTACCCCCGAAATTGCCAGATGCAGGTTCTTGAGAAGGGGGTTAACCAGCAAAAGGCCCCGGAGCCTTTCGTAAACGATCGCCCCCACCACAGGCCCCAGGACTGTCCCGAACCCGCCCAGCATTATCACCACGATGGATTCAATTGAGAGGAAGAGGCGGAAAGCATCGCCGGGTTCAATGTTCCCGTTCTTGAAGAAGAAAATGGCTCCCACAACCCCGGGGAAGAAGGCGGAGAGGGTAAAAGCCCACGTCTTATACCTGGCCGAATCTATCCCCAGGATCGTGGCAGCGTCTTCATCCTCCCTTATACTCATAAGGCCCAGCCCAAACTTGGAGGTGCGCACTATGTAGCTCACTGTCAGGAGCACAAGGACCAGAACGGCCAGGCAGTAATAGGAGAGCCAGAGGGCGTTGCCGGGCCCGCCATAGGGCTTGTAAACCTTAAAATCAAAATACATGCCCGTGGAGCCGCCCAGGAACGAGAGGTTCCTGACCAGGGATTTGACGGCTTCGTTCACCCCTATGGTGGCTATGGCGAAGTAGGCTCCCCTGAGCCTCAGGATGGCCGAGCCCAGGAGGAAGGCCAGCAGTGCGGCCACGATCCCCCCGGCTATGGCTGCCGGGATGACGTGCCAGTTGTAGCGGTTTATGAGGTAAAAGCCCGTATACCCGCCTATCCCGAAGAACACTATATGGCCGAAACTCACATAACCCGTGTAGCCCAGGATTATGTTCAGGCTTGAGGCCAGGGCAAGATACATGAGGAGGACGAAAACCTGCTCCCTGGCGTAAGGGGAGCGGGTAACAATGGGCCAAAGGATCAGAGCCCCCACGGCAGCAATAAGTATCCAGAAAGAAGGGGAACGAAAGCGAGCCATCTCAACTTCCTCCCAGAAGGCCTTTGGGTCTGACAAGCAGGATCAGGACCAGCAGGGCAAACTCAATAACCGGAACCCAGCTTATCGGGATGAAAGCCGAGGTCCCTCCCTCCAGAAGGCCCAGGATTATCCCTCCCAGCAGAGCTCCGGCCGGATTCCCCAGACCGCCCAGGACGCATATCACAAAGCTCTTGAGTTCGTAAACGGTGCCGGAGAGGATGGTGAAGGGGAAGAGGGTGGCTATGAGACCACCGGCAACCATGGCCAGCATGGTCCCAAGGCCGAAACTTAAGGCCAGGATCTGCACGGTATTTATCCCCATGAGCTCAGCGGCAGCCCTGTTCATCGCCACCGCCCGAACCGATTTGCCTGGCTTCGTGCCGTAGAGGAAAAGGTAAAGGCCTGCCGCCGAAGCCAGAGCGAAGAAAGCGGCGATAAACCTGGTGGCGGGGATAGAGACCGCCCCGAGGGAAATGGATGGCAATTTTATATCAACAGCCCTGGGGGTGGTGGTGAAAGCCACCGTCCCGAACCCGGTTATCATCAGGTTGACGGAGAAAGTGGCCAGGAGGGTGGAAAGGTGGGGGGCATCCAGAACCCTGTGCACTGCCATGAAGTAAATGACAATGCCGGCCAAGAGACCGAAGAGGAAGGAGAAAATCAGGGCTCCGTAGGGGGTAAGACCGGCCTTGACCCCGATGTAGTAGACGGAGAACATCCCAAGAGCGATGATGGGGCCGTGGGCCAGGTTTATAACCTGCATAACCCCCCATATAAGGCTCAGGCCCATAGCCGCAAGGCCGTAGACGAAGCCCAGCATCAGGCCGTCAACCAGGGAAGCGAAGAAGACCTCCATAACTCACCTCGCCAGGGGATTTTAAAGGGAAGGGCCGAGGGGAATTGAGGTTTCCCCCCGGCCCGCGCTGTCCTCACTCAAGCTTGCGAGGATAGATGAGGGGAGCCGAACGGCCTTCCTCGGGCCAGACCACCTGCTTCACGAGTTTGCCGGCAGCATCCTTCTGCCACTGGAGGTAAACCATCTCGTGGCCGATCTGCTTGCCGTAGAACTCCCCTGTATCAAACTTTATGCGGCCGTAGAAGGTGAGGATGTCCATCTTCTCCAGGGCGGCCCTGATCTTATCCGGCTCAAGGCTTCCGGCATCCTCAATCGCCTTCTGGAGGACAAGGCCGGCCGCATAGCCGCCGGCGGCGTGGTAACCGGGCTCGTAGCCGTATTTGGCCTTGTAAGCCTCAACGAACTCCTTCACGCTCGGCCCATACCAGGGGATGCCAGCCTTCTTGGCCGCCTCCTCGCTATACTGGGCCTGGGGTTCCCACTGGCTCGGTCCAGTGATCTGGAAAGCGGCCTCGCCTATCTCGGCAAATTCGGGGAGGGCTGGAGCCACCAGAATGGAGATGAGCTTGGCCGGAACCTTCTTCTCGTAGAGCTGCTTGGCGAAAGTGCTGCCGTCGGCGAAGTGGCCTCCGCCCAGGATGGCATCCGGAGCAGCCGCCAGGATCTTGTTGATGAACGGGGCGAAGTCGGTGGTCCCAGACTCGTAACCCTCAAAGAGCACTATTTCATAGCCTTCCTTGGTGGCATACTCCTTTGCGAAGTTCACCACATCAGTGGCGAATTTCTCTTTCTCGTAGACAAAGGCGATCTTCTTAGCGGCAGGATCCACCTTCTTGAGCATGTCAATGGCCCCGGTCAGGTAGCGGCTGGCCGGGGTGTAAATCTGGTAGACGAACTTGTAGCCCTTGTTGAAGATATCATCGGAGGCGGCGCCAGTCACCATCATGATCTTGGAATACTGCTCGGCGAGGACGGCGGCAGCTGCCGCCAGACCGCTGCTGTAGGGGCTGATGAGGTAGTCAACCTTGTCCTCGGTTATGAGGCGGGTGTAGAGCTCCTGGACCCTCTCCTTGGTGCTTTCGTCGTCGTAGAACTTGAACTGAACTTTGACGATCATGTTGCCTAACTTTATGCCCCCGGCGGCATTGAGGTGCTCAGCCCAGAGGTTCAGGCCCTGGATTTGCTCTTTTGATTCGGCATTGTATTTGCCGGTCTGGGAAGCGGTAAAGC
The DNA here is from genome assembly GCA_034432815.1 of Anaerolineae bacterium. GTDB lineage: Bacteria > Chloroflexota > Anaerolineae > SpSt-600 > SpSt-600 > SpSt-600. The sequence goes on from DAOUBN010000205.1 coordinate 5,248, forward strand.
CGATAACGATGGTTTTCTCAACGGGGGCCGGCGTTGGGGTGGGCGTGGGAGCCGCCGGCACGGGTGTCGGAGTGGGGGGAACAGGGGTTGGCGTGGGGGCTGGGGTCGCGCACCCTACCAGGACGGCCAGCATTGCGGCAATTGCACAGAGGAATTTCAAAGTCCTCATCGCTCCTCCTCCTTTTCTGGAGTCCCCACTTCGCTGTGGGTTTTTAAGAAATTTACCAGAAAAATCCGGGAATGTCAAATCTTTGGGAGGCTGTTTCCCCGGAGCTTTTCAATCAACCCGGCCACAAGTGGGACCCTGAACCAGGGCGAACCGTGAGCCCACGAGTGGGAGGGACGCCCTATTTCCCCCATTAGAAGCAGCCTCCCGAAAGCATTGCCTGCCTCCCGGTTGTCCCCTATAATTAGGTTCAGGGGGTAGGGGATGGAGACGGAAGTTCTCAGAGTGAACCCCAAAGAGCCGGAACCGGAAAAGATCGCCCGGGCCGCGGAGGTGATAAAGGGAGGCGGGCTGGTGGCCTTCCCCACCGAGACCGTTTACGGGCTGGGGGCCAATGCCCTGGACGAGAAGGCGGTCGCCCGGATCTTTGCCGCCAAGGAGCGCCCTGCAGATGACCCTATAATAGTCCACATAGCCTCCCTTGAAGACCTCCCCAGGGTGGTTTCGGAGATTCCCCCTGTCGCCCTCAAACTGGCCCACCTCTTCTGGCCCGGCCCCCTCACCCTTGTCCTCCCCAAAACCCCTTCCGTCCCAAGCCTTGTAACCGCTGGCCTCCCCACAGTGGGGGTCAGGATGCCTGCTCACCCTGTGGCCCTGGCCCTCATAAGAGCCTCCGGCTGCCCCATCGCTGCGCCGAGCGCCAACCTCTTCGGCAGGCCGAGCCCAACCCATCCCTCTCATGTCCTGGAAGATCTGGCCGGAAGGATTGAGCTCGTCCTGGACGCCGGCCCAACCCCTATCGGGGTTGAGTCCACCGTGCTGGATCTGACCCGGCCTGTCCCCACCATCCTGCGCCCTGGCGGCCTTTCCAGGGAAGCCCTTGAAGGGGTGCTGGGGAAAGTGGAGCTGGCGGCAGAGCCCGTAGCCGGGCCGAAGCCTTCCCCAGGGCTGATGGAAAAGCACTACGCCCCCAGAGCCAGCCTCTACCTTGTAATCGGGGAAGACGGCGCAGTGCGCGATTTCCTCAGGGAAAAAGCCCTGGAAGCTGCAGCGCTGGGGGTGAAGAGGGGCTTCATAATCGCCGAAGAGGACAGGCAATCCCTGAGCGATCTGCCGGTCGCTATCCAGATCCTGGGTTCTCTGAAAGAGCCCGAAACCGTTGCGCGGAGGCTCTTCGCATCCCTCCGCATCCTTGATGCTGTGGGCGTGGAGGAAATATACGCCAGGGATTTCGGCCGGAAAGGGCTGGCCCTGGCCGTGCACAACCGACTCCTCAGGGCCGCAGGAGGCAAAGTGGTGGTTCTGGAAGGAGGTTAGATGCGCTTGAAGGCCTTTTTAGCCCTTTCCGCCCTTCTCATCCTGCTATCGTGCCGCACCCCGGCTCCGACCCCGCAGCCTTCTCCTTCACCGGTGGACCCTTTCGCTGAGAAGCGGCGCATGATGGTGGAAACCCAGATAAAGGCGCGCGGGGTGACGGATGAGCGGGTTCTGGCGGCAATGGAGAAGGTGCCCCGTCACCTCTTCGTCCCTCCGCAGTATCTGGACGAAGCCTACGATGACCACCCCCTGCCCATAGGCTACGGCCAGACCATATCTCAGCCTTACATCGTGGCTTACATGACTGAACTTTTGAGGCTTAAGCCCGGGGACAAAGTTCTGGAGATAGGGACTGGCTCGGGTTACCAGGCGGCCATCCTGGCGGAGATAACCGATGAGGTTTACACGGTGGAGATAATCCCCGAGCTGGCCCGCTCGGCCGAGGAGAGGCTGAGGCGACTGGGCTACGGCAAGGTCAAAGTCCTCAACGCCGACGGCTACTACGGTTGGGAGGAGCATGCTCCTTACGATGCCATAATAGTCACCTGCGCCCCTGACCATATCCCTCAGCCTCTCGTCCAGCAGCTCAAGGATGGGGGCAGGATGGTGATCCCGGTGGGGCCTCCGGGCGGTTACCAGACCCTTTGGCTTGTGGAGAAGGTGGGAGGAGAGGTCAGGACCCAGAGCATGCTCGGGGTCATTTTCGTTCCGATGCTGGGCGGCCATTGACCGGGAAGCGGGTCTGAGGGATATCCCTCCCTGAAAATTCGGGGGTGCACGGGGGCTGCGAGGCGTGTCCTCCCAAAATGGGGGTGGAGGGGGGAGAGCCCCATGCCGGGGGGCTGCGGGGGGTGTCCCCTCTTTCTTTTTTTCCCACCCCCGTTTGCTACGGCTAAGCCTGGCTTCAGCCTCCCACTCGTAGGCGGGTTTCAGGAGAAGGCAACTCGCCCCCAATTTTAGTTTTCGTGGGGGGACACCCCCCACTTCCCCCCGCCAGGGGGACCCAGTCCCCCTGCACCCCCTGTTTTTCCCTTTCATGGGGGTGGAAGGGGCTCTGCCCCTTCCAGGGGGGTTGCGGGGGGTGTCCCCCATCCCTTTTCTACAAAATGGGGGGTGCAGGGGGGCGAAGCCCCCATGCCAGGGGGTATGGGGGATGTGCCCCCGCCACTTCTTTCCTTTTTCCCACCCCCGTTCCCTGTGGCTTCGCCTGGCTTCAGCCTCCCACTCGTGGGCGGATTTCAGGAGATGTCATCTCGCCCCCAGATTTTGTTCTTTCTTTCCTCAGGGAAAAAGCCCTGGAAGCTGCAGCGCTGGGGGTGAAGAGGGGCTTCATAATCGCCGAAGAGGACA
>DAOUBN010000206.1:0-1546 GCA_034432815.1 Anaerolineae bacterium
GGTAACCAGCATGACGAACACGAACATGGAGCTGAATATCTCCCTGCTCCTCCACTCGGCCAGTATGTCCTTCCTCAGGATGGCTTCCACGCTCTCCCAGTAGCTCATGGGGTGAGTCCCTGCCAGTTCTATAGCTCCGGGCCTGACCGTTTTGCCTGGTCAAGGTAACTCTGCAGTATAAGGGCGGCGGAGGCGGCGTCAACCCTCTGCCGGATCTCCCTTCCATCGTAGCCGGCCTCCCGCAGGCGAGCCTCGGCCTGGACGGTGGAGAGGCGCTCGTCCCAGAACACGATTTCCACCTCAACTCCTGCCTGCTTTAAAGCTTCCTCCAGGGAGGCGACGAATTCCCTGACTCTTGCCGCCTGCGTGCCCTCCTCCCCTTTCATGGTCACGGGCACTCCCACCACCACAGTGCCCACATCCCACTGGCGGAAGAGAACCGGGATTTCATCCAGAGCCTTCTCAAGGGCTACGAAGCCCTTCGGGAAAGCCATCATCCTCCCCGGATCGCTAAGGGCTATTCCGATGCGCCTGCTGCCGAAGTCCAGGGCAGCCGCCCTCTTCATCTAACCCCTCACCTTTATCTCAATCCTGAAGGGCAGCCAGGGAAGCCTGCCGAACCACCCTGGCGATACTTCAATTTGAGGCTCCTGGCGGAGGGGCAGGGCCCTGAGCTTCTCCATGGCCCTGGATACCGGCAACCCCCTGATCTCATCCCGCACCTGACCTTTATCTATCCTGGCCACCGCTGAGGCCCTGGCCTTCAGGCTTACCCTATACTTGCCTTCACCTTCCTCCTGAGCGTCCAGGGACTCAAACTCCATCTCCTCCCGCGCCAGTTCGTAACCCGGAGGGACCTGCGGGGAGAGGGCTTCGGCTGCCAGCGTTCTGAGGTCGCTTTTGCTCACGGCCAGGGCGATCGCCACCGCCTTAAGTTCAAGGTTGAGCTGGTCGGCCGCTTCATCCACAAAGTGATCGTAGCTTTCCTGAACGGGCACCACCTCTATAGTCTGGGGTATGAGGAAAAGGTCGGGCTCAAGCTGGCCTGAGAAGACTCTGTAGGCTTCCTGGTGGAGGTTCTGGAGGACCAGAGCCTTGAGCCTTTCCTTGTCCTCCCTGGTCACCACATTTACGGGCTTCAGGGTTCCCCCCGAGGTTGGCGAAGGGTTGTAGACCTGCACTTTGAAGGCCAGCGCGCCTTCAATCCTGTTTATGAGGTATGGGCCCACATTGCCCTGGGGGCCTGGATCCACGGCCACGATCTGGGCCTCTGCCTGGCTCTGATAGAAAGCCGGCAGGGTTGCAGTTGTCACGGTGGTGAATTTCACGTTTTCACCTGTGGAGGTGGAGACGACGGTCCCTGGAGGTATTGTGATCTCCTGAGCTGTCCTGTTTATGAAGACAACTTTCCCCGAAGCCCGCTGGTCGGGCACGTATTTCTGGGCCGAGGTTGGGATTGAACCCCTGCCCGAAAGCTCCGCCCTCAGTTTCCTGGCCGGGACGGCGGCCCCGGCCCCGGTTCGCCCGGTTATGCCGCGGTCCGCCC
>DAOUBN010000207.1:0-5521 GCA_034432815.1 Anaerolineae bacterium
TCCCACTCGTGGGCGGGTCGCAGGAGTTGCTTTCTCGCCCCTTTTTGGTTTATCTGGGGGGACATCCCCCAGAACCCCCCGGGAGGGGGCAAAGCCCCCTCCACCCCCGGTTTTTCCCCTTTCATGGGCGGGTTGCAGGAGTTGCCTTCTCACCCCCTTGTTTTTGCCGGGGGACACCACCCACACCCCCCGGCATGGGGGCTTCGCCCCCTGCACCCCCAGTTTTTTCCCCACCCTCGTGGGTTCAGGGTTTGCCGGGGTTTGGGATCCCACTCGTGGGCGGGTCGCAGGAGTTGCTTTCTCGCCCCTTTTTGGTTTATCTGGGGGGACACCCCCCCAGAACCCCCCGGGAGGGGGTAAAGCCCCCTCCACCCCCGGTTTTTTCCCCACCCTCGCAGGCTCAGGGTTCGCTGGGGTTCAGGGTCCCACTCGTGGGCGGGTCGCAGGAGTTGCTTTCTCGCCCCTTTAATTGGTTTATCTGGGGGGACACCCCCCAGAACCCCCGGGAGGGGGCAAAGCCCCCTCCACCCCCAGTTTTTTTCCCCTTTCATGGGCGGGTTGCAGGAGTTGCCTCCTCGCTCCTCTGATTTGTTTCTTTGGATGGATACCTCCCAGGCCCCCGGTATGAGGACGGAGCCCCTGCCTCCCCCGATTGAAAAATGGGGATGAAGGAAGACATGCCTCCTCCCAGGGGGTTCGGGGAATGCGCCCCCGAAAAGGCAAAGAGTAGGTGCGAGCTGGCATCTCCTGAAACCCGCCCACAAGGGGGGCCTGAAGTCTGGCTTAGTCGTAGCAAACGGGGGTGAGGGATTTGTTTCCCCGGGGGGCACATCCCCCCAGATCCTCATCAGGTTAGCATGATGCAGGTTGACTTCAATCAACCGGAGGTGATATATTTGGGCAGGGGGAAAGGCCATGGCGACCACCATCGTTCTCTTCAAGAACCGATCTTTCACACGTTTGCTGGCCGCTCAATTCCTCGCGCTATCGGCCGTCTACGCCCTGAACCTGAGCACGGTGGTCCTGGTGGAGCTTGAAACTCACTCCAGCATCCAGACCGGGATCGTCATCCTGACGATAACGGTCCCCGGAACAGCAGCCAGCCTGGCGGCTGGTCCCCTGGTGGATAGGTTCAGCCGGAAAGCCACCCTCATTTTCGCCCACCTTCTTAAAGGGGTTGTGGCAGGGATGTTTTTCCTGGCCCTGCGTTTCTTCAAGGGTTTCTCCCTCTTGCTCTCCGCTTACCTGGTCAATGTTTTCCTCTCCATCCTCAATCAGTTCACCTCCCCCACCGAGGCGGCCATGCTTCCGGCCCTTGTCAGGCGCGAGCACCTCATCCGGGCCAATTCAGTTTTCCAGGTAAGCTCGCTCCTGGCCCAGGGCGCTGGAGCAATACTGGTGGGACCGCTCCTGGTCAAATTCCTTGGCCTCCAATACATCCCGCTGGCCGCCCTCTTCTTCTCAGCCCTGGCGACCGTCAATGCCTTTTTCCTGCCCGGCGAATCTGCGCTCGCAAGGGCAGGGCGGCGTTCCGCCTCCCCCGTGGGCGTTGAGAGGATTGACTTCTGGAAGGAGTTGAAGCGCGGCTGGGAGTGGATCGCTGGGGACAGGCTGACCAGAACGGCGGTCTTCCAGCTCAGCCTCGCCACCCTCATAATGCTTTCCCTATCCACCCTCCTTCCGGGCTTTGTCTACAGGACAATGGGCTGGGATGCTTCCCGGTTCCCCCTGATGGTTATACCTGTTGGGGCCGGATTCCTGGCCGGGATACTCCTCCTCAACCGCTGCTCCCGCCAGTTGCTCTATGAGGAATGGGTCTGCTACGGGCTACTGGGGCTTGGGGCTTCCATTTCAGCCATTGCGCTTTCTGGGGGGAGACTTCCCGGTTTCCTGGGCCTCTCGGCCATGGCAGCCGGAGCAGGGCTGGCCCTGGTCTTCATCCCCGCCAAGACTCTGCTTCAGGAGAGGCCTCCCGCTCATCTGAGAGGCAGGGTTTTCTCAACCCAGTATCTTGTGGTGAATATCTCCTCAGTTGGGGTGACCCTCTTCAGTGGGGGCCTGGCCGACCTGTTAGGGATAAGGGCGGCCATGTTCCTCCTCGGCCTGGCAGCCCTGGGAGGTGGGATGCTCAGCGGGAGAGGCTCAGCAGCAAAGCCACAAGGGCCAGGAGAAAGGCCAGGAGAATGAGGAGCCAGTTGGCCGTAAGAGCCTCAATCCAGCTCTCTTTTGCTTCCTCAGGCGCGGCCTCAAAGGAGCCCAGAAGGGCTGAAGCGAAGGTCCGGACATCGGGCGGGCGGTTGTCCGGATGGAGCTCCATCGCCCAGAGGATGGCTTTCTCCACACGGGGGGAAATCGCCGGGTTTATCCTGCTCGGCGGGATGAGGGAGCCAGGCTTGAGAAAACGGGTTTTGGCATCGGGAGGGGGCTGGCCGGTGAGGAGGTGGTAGAGGGTTGCGCCGAGGGAGTATATGTCCGAGCGCGTATCTGTGGTGCCTGATTCCCCCGCATATTGCTCAAGGGGAGTGTAAGGGAGGGTCCCGCGGCCCTCCAGCACCGTTATGGTCCTTTCTTCATCGGAGTATAGGAGCTTTACCAGGCCAAAATCCACAAGCTTGACGGTCCCCGCCGGGGTCAGCTTTATGTTGGAGGGCTTTATATCGCGGTGGAGGATGGGCGGGTTCTGGCTGTGGAGGTATTCCAGGGCGGAGCACAGCTGCTCTGCCCACCTGAGCACTTCCTCTTCATCCAGGAACTTGCCTGCCGCCCTGGCTTCGTTTACAATGGTCCTGAGGTCCTTGCCGGGGACGAAATCCATCACCAGGTATTCCCTTTCGCCCTCGGAGAAGTAATCGGAAACCTTGGGGAGGTTGGGGTGGTCAAGGCGGGCCAGGACGCTGGCCTCCTGGTAGAACTGGCGCTTGAGCTCTTCAATGGCCCTGGGGTCCTGAGCGAGCTGGGGGATTATCTCCTTGATGGCGCAGAAACGTCCCTTGAGGAGGAGGTCCTCGGCCCTGTAGACCGAGCCCATTCCTCCCCTTCCGACCAGCTCAACTATTTTATATCGGGAGCGCAGGATGGTTCCCGGGGTAAGGGGTCTGGCCAGCTCCAGCATATCCGAATACTATGAGCCTCCTGCCCAGTGGGAAGGGCCGATTCTGATCCTGACGGAAGGGCCGGGGCGGGGAAGGCGCTGGGAACTCAGGCAGGACGTCCTGACCATAGGGCGCCATGATTCCTGCGACATATCTCTGCCCGACAGGAGGGTATCGCGTTTCCACGCCCGCATAACCCGCCAGGGCAAAAATTTCGTTATAGAGGACCTGGGGAGCAAGAACGGCACTTTCGTCAACGGCGTTCCCGTATCATCCCCCCAGATCCTCAGGGATGGAGACGAGATAGCCATAGCTTTCGCCTTCAGGTTCCTCTTTGTGGATACGGGCTCAACTGCGCCCATCACCGCCGAAAGCGAGCCGCCCATCAGGCTGGACAGGACTTCCCGCAGGGTCTGGGTGAAGGGCAGGGAACTGACCCCCCCTCTTTCGCCCCTCCAGTTCCGCCTCTTAGAGCTTCTGTGGGATGCCTCGGGGAGCGTTGTTACCCGGGAGGAAATAGCCCAGGCCCTCTGGCCTGAAGCCAGAGGCGGCGTCACCGACCAGGCCATTGACGCCCTCATCCACAGGCTCAGGGAGCGTCTCGCCTCCCTTGACCCCGAGACGAAATTCATTGAAACGGTGAGGGGGCACGGCTTCCGCCTCGCTATTCCCTGAAGAATTCCACTACCTCCTCCTCAACGGAAGGCAGCACTTCTATTGCGCTTATCCTGTGCCAGGGGAATATCACCATGTCCACATTGGCATCCACATACTCCACAGGCTTGCCATCTTTCCTGCGAACCCCGGTGCAGATAACGCAGTTGTCGGAAGGATCGGGGAGCTTCTCCATCTCTGCCAGTATGGGCTCTTCCCCAACCAGATGAATCACCACCGTGTAGGCCATAGCTCCTATCCCTCCTCCAGGTAGATTTTCAGGACTTCTCCCCCGAGGCGTATTTCATCCCCCGAAGCTACGGGCTCAGGGACGAAGGGCAGGAGAGGCCTGTTGTTGATGAAGGAACCGTTGGAACTGCCCAGGTCCTCGGCGTAAACCTTCCTGCCCTGGCGGAAGAGGCGGAGGTGCCTCCTGGAAACACCCTTCTCAAACCCGCCTCTGCTGGTCAGATCCAGGTGAGGCCTGAAGCCCGATTCAGGATCCGCCCTGCCGATGATGATCTCGCCCTCCAGGGGCATTTTCACCTCCCACCCGTCGCTGAGGGAAACGAGCCTCACGGTGATTTTCCCTCCGGGCAGGAGGGGTTCTCCGCACTCTTCGCAGAAGAGGGTATTTGGCAGGTTATCCGCGCCGCAGGCCGGGCACCGGATCATTTCTCCTCCGGCGGCTTAAGGGCCAGGAGCCTTGTCCCGTAGTAGAGCCTCTTGCGTCCTTCTGCTGAGAGGTCTCCCGCTTCAGGCAGAAGCAGGGCTTCCCTTCGGGCCAGGAGGGCCAGTTCCTTCTCCCCTGCCTCTTCCAGGCGCTTCGCCAGGAGCATGAGGCTCCCGCTCGCTCTGCTCCTTCTCCCCGCCTTTATCTCTTCCCATGCCTTTTCTCTCAACTTGAAAATCGCCACCTGCCCGGCGGCCGCGAAGATTTCCCGAGGCACGGCCTGCTCGCCCACTCTCTCCACCACTGCGAGGGAAACCTCGCCCCGGGCTGAAAGTTCTCCCCTTAAATCCCCGAACTCCCATCTGAGGACAGTATACTGCCCTGCCGGAAGAGGCGGACCAACCAGCTCGGCCAGTAGCCGGATCGAGCCCCTGAAAGGGCCCAGGAAGAAGGCCCCATCCTCCTCCAGAACCCTGCCGGTCTGCGGGTCCAGCCGGAAGAGTCCTTTCAGCTTTACTCCTTCCCTTAGCTCAATGCGCCCGGAGAAGGAGGAGACCGCCCTGGCTATTGCTTCCACCCTTTCCCGGAAAGCTCCCGGCAGCTCTTTCGGCCTCGGGATGTAGAGGCTCACCCCGCCGCCCGCCTGGGCTATGCTCTCCAGAAGCTCCTCATTCCAGTCAGTCCCGAGGCCGATAGCCGTTATGGATATGCCTCTGCTCCTGGCCAGCCTGGCCAGCCTTATGCATTCTTCCTCATCGCCGTAGGTGTTCCCATCGGTGAGCAGGATCATGTGGCTTATGCTTTCCCGGGGGTCGCCCGCTCTGGAGAGCTCTGAGAGCCCTGCCGAAATGCCGTAGGACATTTCCGTCCCGCCTTCGGCTTTCATCCTTCTGAGGAGGCCGAGGGCTCTTTTCAGATCGGGCTTTCGGGAAGCGGGCAGGATTACTGTGGCCCTGTCGTTGAAGCTGACCACCGCCAGCGTGTCCTCTTCCCTGAGGTTCCGCAGGATGACTTCTGCAGCTTTTACGGCGCCTTCAAGCCTGGCACCCTTCATGGAAGTGCTCGTGTCCATGACCAGGCACAGGTTCAACGGCCTTGGCGG
>DAOUBN010000208.1:0-10703 GCA_034432815.1 Anaerolineae bacterium
ATACCGGTCCAGCGGATAACCCTCTTCCTCTTCGGAGGCGTGGCCAGCATCTCAAAAGAAGCGGTTACCCCCCTCGGGGAGTTCTTCATGGCTCTGGCCGGCCCCATGACAAGCCTCATAATAGCCGGAGGGTTCGGTTTCCTGTGGCTTTTCAGCAATTTCATCCTCAGGATCCAGCCCCTGGCAGCCCTGAGCGCTTACCTCGGGATAATAAACCTCAGCCTCGCCCTCTTCAACCTCATCCCCGGATTCCCACTGGACGGCGGAAGGCTCCTGCGTTCCTTCCTCTGGGGTATAACCGGAAATTACCGGAGGGCCACGGAAATAGCCATAACGGTTGGGAGGGCCATCGCTTTCCTCTTCATCATAGGCGGAATAGCCTGGGCGGTCACGGGCCACTGGCTTGACGGGATATGGCTGGCCTTCATCGGGTGGTTCCTGGACAATGCCGCTTCCCAGAGCTACAGGCAGCTTGTGAGCAAGGAGGCCCTCAAAGGAGTTAAAGTCCGGGAGCTCATGAGCCAGGAATGCCCAATCATCCCCTCTTCTCTCACCCTCAACGACCTCGTCTACAACTATGTCCTCCCCCACAGCGTCCGTTGCTTCTTCGTTCGGGAGGGGGAGAGGCTCAGGGGTATGGTGACCCTCCACCACCTCAAGCTCGTCCCTCAGGCTCAGTGGGGTTCGGTTACGGTGGCGGAGATCCTCACCCCGATGGAAAAGCTTCTCAAGGTCAGCCCTGAAGATGACGCCCTGGATGCCCTGGAGCTCATGGTGGAAAACGATGTGAACCAGATGCCTGTAGTGGAAGGGGAAGAAGTGCTGGGCCTCATCCGCAGGGACCACCTCCTCCAGTTCATCCGGACCAGGCTTGAGCTGGGAATTTGAGCATGATGGAGCTGGACCTCTTTGACCTTCTGGAGCAGGGTTTCGCAAGCAAGCCTTCCTTCCACCGGGAGCGCTGCCTGCGCTACCGCTACCACCTGAACCCCTGCGATCTGTGCCTTGCCTCCTGCCCCGCCGGGGCCATAAAAGAGGGCTTCTACCTTGAGCTGGACGAAGAGAAATGCACCGGGTGCGGCATATGCTGGCAGGTCTGCCCCACTGAAGCCTGGGCTTTCCCCAGAAGCCCGGAAAAGACCCTGAGGGAAACTATCCTCTCCCTCAAAGCCCCGAAGCTGGAGCTCCTCTGCCACCGCGCCGCATCCCAGGGCGAGGTGCTCTCTCCGTCCCCGATCGCCCTTAACTTGAAGCGCTGCCTCGCCTCCCTTTCCCTGGCTCTCATCCTGGAAGCCGCCGCCCTCGCCTCCGGCGGACTCTGGCTAAACGATGAGCTGTGCCCCCAGTGCCCCATGGCCTCTGCCCACGGCCCGATCCAGGAACAGGCCCGCAGAGCCAATGCTATCCTGAAGGCCTTCGGGAGGGGGGAAATCGTCCGCCTCAAATCCTCTATGCCCGATAGAGACAAACTCTCACCCGCCCGCCTCCACCAGGGAGATGAACCCCTCCTGGACCGAAGAGAGGCCTTCTCCCTGCTCCGGGGGGAATTTGTGGAAATGGTCAGGAAAGCACTGGGGGAAGGCATGGAAAGCCTCTTCGGCCCCCTGCTCCCCCCTCCGGACAGCCTCCCCCGGCACCTTCCGGAGCATCGCCTGAGGCTCGCCAGGGTTCTTGCCCGCCTCGGGCCCCCTTCGGAAGAGGAGATGCCAGCTTCCGACCTGCCTTTCGGCCTGCTGGAAGTGGTAGGCCAGTGCACAGCCTGCGGCCTCTGCGCCCATCAGTGTCCCACTGGTGCCCTCAGCCTCTCTCAGGACCGGGAAAGTTTCGCCCTGAACTTCGTGCCCCTGGCCTGCATCGGGTGCAGGATCTGTGAAGGCCTCTGCCCCACCGGAGCCATCAAAGTGAAGCCATCTTTCTCTTTCTCCACCCTCCTCCGCTCCCCGCGGCTCATCCTGCTCAGGGGCAGGCTTAAAACCTGCCGGAAATGCGGCAGGCCCTTCAGCCCTGCAGGGGAAGAGGAACTCTGCCCAACCTGCCGGGCCCCCTTCTATCCCCCCGGCGAAAGCCCCGCCGGGTAAATTCAGATCAGGAGGTGGCATCATGAAGCTCCTCATGCTTTCCGCAGAAGATGTGCGCAGAGCCGTCCCCATGGCCGAAGCGATAGAGATAGTGAAAGATGCCTTCGCCCAGCTCTCCACCGGAAAGGCCACCGTCCCCCTCAGGACTCAGCTCCCGGTGGAGAAGCACGGAGGGGTCACCCTCTTCATGCCCGCCTACCTTTCGGAAAGCGGCGCGCTGGGAGCGAAGGTCGTTTCCGTCTTCCCCAGGAACCTGGACAGGGGCCTCCCCACCATTTTCGCCATCGTGATAGTGGTGGATTCGGAAACTGGATGCCCTGTGGCCCTCATGGATGGAACTTACCTCACGGCCTTGAGGACCGGAGCGGCTTCCGGCGCAGCCACCGACTTCCTGGCCCGCAGGGATGCCAGGGTGGCTGCCATCTTCGGGGCCGGAGCCCAGGCCCGAACCCAGCTCCTGGCCGTGTGCACGGTCCGCAGGATTGAAAGGGTCTGGGTTTACGATGTGGTCAGGGAGAGAGCAGAAGCTTACGCTGCCGAAATGAGAGGCCTCGGCCCCATCCCGACCGACATCAGGGTTGCTTCCTCCCCCGCCGAAGCCGTCCGCGAAGCCGACATCATCTGCACCGCCACCACCTCCTCCACCCCCGTCTTCAACGGGGAGGACCTCAGGCCCGGAACCCACATCAATGCTATAGGCTCCTTCACCCCCCAGATGCAGGAAGTGGACGAAACCACCATCCGGCGGGCCAGCAAAATCGTGGTGGATTCCCGCTCCGCCTGCCTGGCCGAGGCCGGCGACCTCATCATCCCCATGAGCAGGGGGATAATCTCGGAGAAGGACATCTACGCCGAAATCGGGGAAATAACGGCCGGCCTCAAACCCGGCAGGGAGAGGGACGATGAGATCACTTACTTCAAATCCGTGGGCAATGCCGTGCAGGACGTCTCGGTAGCCAGGCGAGTCCTGGAGAAAGCCCGGGAGATGGGCCTCGGGAAAGAGGTGGAAATTTAAGGGGAGCGCCGTGGAGGCCCTGTGTCACACAACTCTGGCCTGAGGAGGAAGACGGTGAGAAAGCTCAGGAGGCTGGGACCAGACTTTGTGGCCGCCCTTTCCCTTCTCCTCCCCCTCATCCTTCTCTTCTGGCCCGTAACCTTCGGGGGAAAGACCCTCATCCCGGCCGATAACCTCTTCGCCTTTGAGCCGTGGAAGAGCTTCGCCCGGGATGCGGGGGTCACGGTGCCCCACAACGAGCTTTTGAGCGACCTCATCCTTGAAAATTACGTCTGGAAAAAATTCATCCTGGAATGCATCCGGAGGGGGGAACTCCCCCTCTGGAACCCTTACATCTTCACCGGGATGCCCTTCCTGGCGACGGGCCAGCACTCCGCCCTCTACCCCCTCTCCCTCATCTTCTACCTCATCCCCCTGCCCAGAGCCTACGGGATCTTCACCCTCCTTCAGCTCTGGATCGCAGGCCTGTCCATGTATTTCCTGGCCAGGGTCCTGGGGATGGGGCGCCTCGCCAGCGTGACGGCCTCCCTGGCTTACGAACTGAGCGGCTTCTTCGTGGTGAGTGTGGTCTTCCCGATGATAATCGCCGCGGCAAGCTGGCTCCCGGCCATCCTGGCCTGCATTGAACTGGCCCTCCGCCGCCTCCGGGAAGGGAGGAAATCGCCCATCCCCTTCGTCGTCCTGGGCGCCTTCTTCACAGGCCTCCACTTCCTCGCCGGCCACCCCGAAATCTCCTACTATGTGGCGATGGTGGCCGTCTACTTCGCCCTGGCCAGGCTGTTGACCTTCTACATCCGGATTCGCCAGCCCTCCTTCCTGGTGAAATCCATCCTGGCCCTGGGGACAATGGCCGCCGCTGGAGCAGGCCTGGGAGCAATCCAGTTCATCCCCCTCTATGAGGTCGTGAGGCTCAATTTCCGCCAGGGCATGGTTACCCTGAAGGACGTGCTCGGATGGGCCTACCCGACCCGCCAGGTCCTCACCTTCCTCATCCCCGACTTCTTCGGCAACCCCAGCCACCACGCCTACTTTGACCTGATCGCCAGGAAATGGCTCCCGGTGACGGTGAACTACAGGGGCGAGCCGATAAACACCATCTTCTGGGGGATAAAGAACTATGTGGAGGCCGGGAGCTACATGGGCCTTTTGACCCTTGCCCTGGCTCTGGCCGGGGCTTCCCTGGGCAGGGACCGGGGGATAAAGTGGGCCTTCTCGGCCCTGGCGGTCCTCTCCCTCCTCTTCGCTTTCGGGACGCCCCTCTACGCCCTCCTCTACTACTTCCTGCCCGGATACAACCAGCTCCACTCCCCCTTCCGCTGGGTCTTCCCCTACACCCTGAGCGTGGCCGTCCTGGCCGGGCTCGGCGTTGAGGAAAGGCGGAGGCTCAAGCCCCTTTTCCCCTGGCTCGTGACCGCTGCAGGGCTGGCCGGCCTCCTCTTCTGCCTTGTCTCCTTCCTCCACCCCGCCCCCTTCTTCTCCCTGGCCGACCGCTTCCTCGCCCATTCGGAGCTGGCCCAGGGGGCTTTCTCCGATGGCCGCATGTTCTTCTCCTACGAGTGGTGGAACCTGATGCGCTTCTCCCTCTTCCTGACCCTGGCGGGTCTGGCCCTGGCCCTGAGCGCCAGGGAGCGCCTCAGAGCCCTCCTCCCCGCGGTGATCGCCGCCGACCTCCTCTGGGCCTGGTGGGGGTTCAACCCTGCCGCGGACCCGGCCCTCCTCAAATTCACCCCGCCGGTGGTTGAGTTCCTGAAAAGCGACCCGGAACTCTACCGGATAACCTCCTTCAACCTCCCTGGAGAGAAGACCTTCTGGCCCAACGCGGGCATGCTCTTCGGGATCCAGGACGTCCGAGGCTACGATTCCATCATCCCCAGCCAGTATGCCGAATTCATGAAGCTCCTTTCGCCCCAGTGGGACCTCCTCTACAACCGCATCTCCCCCATCTACACCCCCTACCGGGAAGCCCTTGATTCCCCCCTGCTGGACCTCCTCAACGTCAAATACGTCATAACCACCCAGGAGATAGAGAACCCCGGCTACACCCTCGTTTACAATGGGGAGGTGAAAGTCTACCGCAATGAGGATTACCTGCCCAGAGCCTTCGTTTCCCCCTGCGCCCTGGCCGTTGAAGAGGAATCCCTCCCCGAAGTCCTCCGGGAGCTCAGATCCCCAAAGTGCGTCGTCCTGGAGAAGGGCTCCCGCCCCTGGCAGCATGGCCCTGACGATCCGCCGCTTCCGGAAGGTTCGGGGGAAATAGGGGAGGCCGAGATCATCTCCTACTCCCCGACCCGGGTGGTGGTATCCGCCACCCTTCCCGAAAGGGGCTTCCTGGTCCTCGCCGATGCCTTCTTCCCGGGCTGGAAAGCCTACGAGGGAGAAAGGGAACTCAAGCTCTACAGAGCCTACGGCAACTTCCGGGCCGTCCTCCTGGAGCCCGGTGCCCACCAGGTCACCTTCAAATACAGCCCGATGTCCTTCAAGCTGGGCCTCTACGCCTCTTTCATAGCCTTCAACGTGCTCCTTTTCCTCTCTGGCTACTGGATCTGGCGCAGGATCTACCGGGAGGAGGAGGAAACAACCCTAAGCCGGGTGGCCAAGAACACCTTCATCCCCATGGGCATGGCCTTTGTCAACAAGCTCATTGACATGGCCTTCGCCATGCTCATGCTCCGGATCCTGGCTCCTGAGGGGGCAGGCCGCTACCAGTTCGCCGTCATCTTCATCGGCTACGTTGAAATTCTGACCCGCTTCGGCCTCAACATCCTCCTGGCCAGGGAAGTGGCCAGGGATAAATCCCAGGCCAACCGCTACATCACCAATGTCACGATCCTGAGGCTGATCCTCTGGCTTGCCTCCTGGCCCACGATAGCCTTCGTCCTCTACTTCTACGTCCGCTATGCCGGCCTCACCCCCGATACGGCCTTCACCGTCGGCCTCTTCAACCTGGCCCTGCTCTTCAGTTTGCTCTCCGATGTGGTAAGCTCCGCCTTTGTCGCCTGGGAGAAAATGGAATACCCCGCCTGGATAACCGCCGTCACCACTCTCCTCAGGGTAACCCTGGGGGCAATAGCCCTCCTGGCGGGGTTCGGATACGTGGGCCTGGCTGGGGTTTCCGTGGTGGTCAACGCCATCACTTTCGCCATCCTCTTCTACCTCATGGCCACCAAGCTCTTCCTCCCCCGCCCCGAACCCGATCTCGCCCTGGTGAAGGCCATGCTGGCTCCGGCCTTCCCCCTGATGGTGAACCACCTCCTGGCCACTGTCTTCTTCCGGATTGACATCCTGATCCTGCAGCCCCTCAAGGGGGATGCAGCGGTGGGCTACTACACCGCCGCCTACCGATACATAGACGGCCTCAACATCATCCCTTCCTACTTCACCGTGGCCCTCTTCCCGATGCTCTCCCGCTACGCCGAGTCCCAGAAGGAAGAATTCATGCGGGTCTACAACACCGCCTTACGGCTCCTCATCCTGGTGAGCATGCCCATAGCCGTGCTCTTCACCTTCACCGCCCGGGAGCTCATCCTCCTGCTGGGGGGACCCGAATACCTTCCCCACTCCATGATCGCCCTTCAGCTCCTCATCTGGTTCTTCCCCTTCAGTTGCATAAACAGCGTGACCCAGTATGTGCTCATAGCGATAAACCAGCAGAGCTTCCTGACAAAGGCCTTCCTCATCGGGGTTGCCTTCAACATCATTGGAAACCTCATCCTGATCCCCCATTACAGCTACAGGGGCGCTTCTGTGATGACGGTACTTTCAGAGCTTGCCCTCCTGGCCCCCTTCTACTACTGCGTGCGGAAAAACCTGGGGCCCCTGCCCTGGAAGGAGCTCTTCTGGCGTCCGACCCTGGCCTCGGGGGCGATGGCCCTCGCCTTCTTTGTGGTCGGGAAGCTCAACTTCTGGCTGGCGATCGGGGCTTCGGTTGCGGTCTACTCCCTGCTGGTCCTGGCCCTGGGGGCTTTCACCAGGGAAGAGATGGACAGGGTCATCGGCGGGCTGCGCCGCCGGCTGGCGGGCGGGTGAAGTCAAAGACCGCCTTCACCAGGCTCCTGCGCCCTTTCCCCGTGACCCACTCCAGAGCCCTGCGGTAATCTTCGGGCCTGAACCTGTGGGTCACAAGGGGTCCGAGCTCCACTTCCTTCCGGGAAATGAAATCCAGCGCCATCCGGAAAGTGTGCGTCCTCCGGCCCTTGTAGTCCTCTATGGCGTAGGAGTAAGTCCCCGCTATCTTCAGTTCCTTCAGCCAGACCGGAGTCCAGTCAATGCCGCCGGGAGTGGAAGCCAGCCCCACCAGAACGACCTTCCCCCCTGTCCCCGTGAGGCGGAGGGCCAGCTCAATGCTCGCCCTGGATCCCACACAGTCAAAGGTGATGGCGGGCCCAGAGAGGGAAATGGGGCTCCCCAAGATGGGTTTGAGGAGCCTTGCCCCCACAGCCTGAGCCAGCTCCTCCTCCTGCCCCAGCCGGATCAGGACATCGGCTCCGTAGCGGCGCGCCAGCTCGGCCTGGAACGGGTATTTGTAGAGGAGGACGATCCTGGCCTTTGAGCCCAGCGCTCTCAAGGCCGCCACAGTGCACAGGCCAATGGTCCCGCCGCCTATGACCAAGACAGTGTCAGTGTCCCTCGGGAAGTTGTTCCAGGCCGCATGAAGGGCCACGGCGAAGGGCTCCACCATAACGGCCTCTTCATCGCTTACCCCATCGGGCACAGGGTAGACCCGGGAGCGGTGCGCCACGAAATATTCTCCCCAGCTTCCCCCTGTATCCCGGCAGCTCCCCATCAGCAGGCCTGGAGCCAGGTTGCCCTCGGTGACCCGGTGGCAGAGGTTCTCCTTACCTTCCTGGCACATGGGGCAGCGGTCAAGGAAGCCCCTCACCTCGCAGGAGAGGGTTGGGTCCACCACAACCCTCTGTCCCGGCTCAAAGCCCCCTGCCTCCTTCCCTTTCTCCACCACCACCCCAACGTTCTCATGTCCCAGGACGAAGACAGGCGAGGATAAGGCCGAAAGCACCGGGCTCGTGTGGAGGGTTATGACCCCGAGGTCGCTCCCGCAAATTCCGCCGTAAATGGTCCTGACCCTGACCCATTCCTGGGAGGGCAGGGCTGGCTCCGGGAACTCGCCATACTGGAGGCAAGAGAGGGCGCTCCAGAAGAAGCGCCTGTCCAGGCTGCCCAGGACCCTGGTCAGGACGTAACGGGGGATGCTGGCGATAAAATAAAGGGCTCGCATGGATCAAACCTCCCGGAGTGGTTAATCCACCATTATTAACCCGCAAAGCCCGGCTGTGATTTGGTCAAAATCAAAAGGCCCCCTCCCCGGCATGCGGGGAGAGGGCCTGGTGCCGGCTTAGTACTCGGGCGGAGCCGGAGGCGTCTTCTCCTTCTCCGGGATCTCGCTCACCAGGGCCTCGGTGGTCAGGATCATGGCCGCGATGCTGGCCGCATTCTCCAGCGCCGCCCTCGTGACCTTGACCGGGTCAATTATCCCGGCTTCAAACATGTCCCTGTAATCTTCCTCCAGCACATCAAAGCCGATGTTGGGGTTGTTCAGCTCCTTCTGGCGGCGCCTTATCTCCTGGACCACCACGGCTCCGTCGTAGCCGGCATTCTCGGCCAGCTGCCTGGCAGGCTCCTCAAGGGCCCTCTTAACGATCTCAACGCCTGTCCTCTCATCGGGGAACTCAACCTCAATCCCGTCCAGCTTCTCCTGGGCGTTAAGGAGGGCCACGCCACCGCCAGGCACGATCCCTTCCTCCACGGCGGCCCTGGTGGCACTGAGGGCGTCCTCAACCCTGTGCTTCTTCTCCTTGAGCTCCACCTCCGTAGCCGCACCCACCTTGATCACGGCGACCCCGCCGGCGAGCTTGGCCAGGCGCTCCTGGAGCTTCTCCCGGTCGTAATCGGAAGTGGTCTTCTCAATCTCCACCTTTATCTGCTCAATGCGCCCCTTGATCTGCTTGGGGTCGCCCTTGCCCTCAATGATGGTGGTATCATCCTTGGTGACCACAACCCTGCGGGCGCGGCCGAGGTCGGCTATGGTCACGCTTTCCAGCTTCCGGCCCAGCTCTTCGGAGATGACCTGGCCACCGGTGAGGATGGCGATGTCCTCCAGCATCCTCTTGCGCCTCTCGCCGAAGCCTGGGGCCTTCACCGCCACGCAGTTGATGACGCCGCGGAGCTTGTTGAGGATGAGGGTGGCCAGGGCTTCGCCCTCCACGTCCTCGGCGATCACCAGGAGCTCCCTCTTGCCCACCTGGACCAGCCTCTCCAGGACCGGGACGATATCGGCGGCGGAGGAGATCTTCTTATCGTGGATGAGGATATAGGGCTCCTCCAGGATGGCCTCCATGGTCTCGGGGTTGGTGATGAAGTAGGGGGAGATGTAGCCGCGGTCAAACTGCATCCCTTCCACGTATTCCACCTCAAAGCCGAGGCCCTTGCCCTCCTCCACCGTGATCACGCCGTCCTTGCCCACCTTATCCATCACATCGGCGATGAGGTTGCCGATCTCCCGGTCGTTGGCGGAGATGGCGGCCACGTGGGCGATCTCCTCCTTGCTCTTGAGCTCCCTGGCCATCTCCTTGAGGATCTCCACGACCTTCTTAGTGGCCTTCTCAATGCCCCGCTTCAGGAGCATGGGGTTGGCCCCGGCGGCGATGTTCTTGAGGCCCTCGTTGACCATGATCTGGGCCAGGACGGTGGCGGTGGTGGTTCCGTCGCCGGCCACATCGTTGGTCTTGGTGGCAGCCTCCTTGAGGAGCTGGGCCCCCATGTTCTGGAACGGGTCCTTGAGCTCAATCTCCTTGGCCACGGTGACACCATCGTGAGTGACGGTGGGAGCCCCCCACTTCTTCTCAAGGGCCACGTTTCGCCCCTTGGGGCCCAGGGTGACCTTTACAGCGTTAGCGAGAGTATCAACTCCGATCTTGAGGTTGCGCCTTGCCTCTTCGGAAAACACCAACTGCTTGGCAGCCATAGTCCCACCTCCTTGCTGAGAATTTATTCTTCAATCACGGCCATGATATCGGACTCCCTGAGGATGAGGTATTTCTTATCGTCCAGCTTGACCTCAGTTCCGGCATACTTGGCGAAGATGACCCGGTCGCCCTCTTTTATATCAAGGGGTATCCTCTGGCCCTGGTCGTTGAGGCGTCCGGGCCCGACGGCGATAACCTTACCTTCCTGGGGCTTCTCCTTAGCCGTTTCCGGCAGGATTATGCCGGAGGGAGTCCTCTCCTCTTTCTCAATGGGCTCCACCACAACCCTGTCACCGAGCGGCCTGAGCCTCATAGTGCCACCTCCTTCCGTGGATTTAGCACTCTCGCACCGAGAGTGCTAAATATTATATACACCAAAACCGGGAAAAACGCAAGTCCCCTCTGAAGCTCCAGGGCTTTTCAAAGCCTCCTCCCGGGGGTCTGGGGGATATCTCCCTGAGAGGAGTGCAGAGGCTGCAAGGGGTATTCCCCCGCCTTTTTTCCAGGCGTGAATTGGGGGCGAACAGCCTCCTCCTGCAACCCGCCCACGAATGGGGGGTGCAGGGGGGGGGCGAAGCCCCCATGCTGGGGGGCTACAGGGGGTGTCCCCCCGCCCAAATTTGGGGCGAG
>DAOUBN010000209.1:0-10147 GCA_034432815.1 Anaerolineae bacterium
CTGGAGGCTGCGAGGGTGTCTTCCCAAAAAGGGGGCGGAGGGGGCAAAGCCCCCTCCCGGGGGGTCTGGGGGGTGTCCCCCCAGGAAAAACCAAATAAGGGGCGAGCAGCCTTCTCCTGCAACCCGACCACGAGGGGGACCCTGAACGCAGGCAGACCCCCAGCCAGCGAGGGTGGGAAAAAATCGGGGTGCAGGGGGGGCGAAGCCCCCATGCCAGAGGGTGCGGGGGGTGTCCCTCTGCCTTTTCTCCTTTTTTCCCCACCCCCGTTAACTGCGGCTCAGCCTGGCTTCAGCCTCCCACTCGGAGGCAGGTTTCAGGAGATGCCAACTCGCCCCCAAATTTGTTTTCGTGGGGGGCACCCCCCACTTCCCCCGTCAGGGGGACTCTGTCCCCCTGCAACCCCTTTTCCTGCAACCCGGCCACGAGGGGGACCCTTAATCCCAGCGAACCCTAAACCAACGAGGGTGGGGAAAAACGGAGGGCAGGGGGCAGAACCACCAGGCCAGGGGGCCTGGGGGATGTGCCCCCAGAAAAACAAATCAAGGGGGTGGAGGGGGCGAAGCCCCATCCCGGGGGAGCTGGGGTGCCCTCCAGTAGAACCAATCAAGTGGATATCATGAGCAGGCAACTCGCCCCCAATTTTGCCCCCGGGGATATCCCCACGTCCCCCTGCATACCTTGTTTTCCCTGCCCCCTTGCCCGGGTATGCTAAAGCGCTGAAGAGCCCCGGGCAAGCCAGCTGGCTTTTGCAGTGGAAGGGTTCAAGGCCTTATAATTAGCTAAACAGCACAACCCCTGCGGTCCTGGGGAGGTATGAGCTATGATTGAGCATTACGAATTCGGCCACATCGTAATAGCGGGAAAAAGCTATCACTCCGATGTCATAATCTACCCCGATCGGGTTGATGCCGAGTGGTGGAGGGAGGAAGGGCACAGGCTTTCTCCAGTGGACCTCTGGGATGTGGTCCAGGCAAAGCCCGAAATCCTGGTGGTGGGCACAGGCTACTCCGGCCTGATGGAAGTTCCGAGGGAGACCATCCGCTACCTTGAGGAGAACGGGATTAAGGTGCTGGTCTACCGGACCGGGGAAGCCTGGAAGGTTTACAATAAGCTCCTGAAAGAGGGAAAGAAGGTGGTAGCGGCCTTCCACCTCACTTGCTGAGGAGGTTAGCCTGTGGAAAAAAGCGCCATTATATTCATGGCCGATTCGGGGGGAGGGCACAGGAGCGCTGCCGTTGCTCTGAAGGAGGCCTTTGAAGCGCTTGAGCCGGGCAAGTGGCGCATCCATTTCATTGACGTTTTCTCCCTTCTCCCCTTCCCCTTCAACAAGTCCGGCGGCTCCTACCGCCCCATGGTCACCTATACCCCCTGGCTCTGGTCCACCGTCTGGAACCTCGCCCAGAGGAGATGGTTTCTGGACCTTGTCTTCGGCTTCTTCACCCCCATGGTCCGCAGGGCCCTCCTGAGGCTCATAGAAGATTACCGGCCGGAAATAGTTATCTCAGTGCATCAGTTCTCCAACGTGGTCCCGGTCAGAGTTTTCAGAGAAGGGGGATGGGATGGCTTTTTCGCCACTGTGGTTACAGATCTGGTCACTGTCCCTCTCGCCTGGTTCTGCCCTGAAGTTGACGCCTGCTTCGTTTCCACCCCCGAAGCCCGGGATATGGCCCTGCGCGCCGGCATCAGCCCCGATAAGGTCCACCTGAAGGGGTTCCCGGTGAGCCTGCGCTTTTCCCCTCCGGAGGATAAGAAAGCGGCCAGAAGGGCCCTTGGCCTGAGGGACGATGTCCCGGTCCTGCTCATCATGGGCGGCGGGGAAGGGATGGGGAAGATTTTCCCCGTGGCTCTGGCGATAAACAGGGCTTCTCTGCCCGCTCAACTCGTCGTTGTGGCCGGGAGGAACGCCGGCCTGCGCAGGGCGCTGGAGCGGGTGGAATGGAAAATCCCTTACCGAATTTACGGCTTTGTGGATTTCGTCCCTGCCCTGATGCAGGCTTCGGATGTGGTGCTCACCAAGGCAGGCCCGGGGACGATCTACGAGGCCATAACAGTGGGGGTTCCCCTGCTGCTGATTGACTTCGTCCCCGGCCAGGAAAGGGGGAACGTGGATTTTGTGGTGGAGAAAGGGTTGGGGGCCTTTGCCTCCTCCCCCGAGAGGGCTACGGCCATCCTGAAGGAGTGGCTTGCAAACCCTGAGGTTCTGGAAGAAATCAGGGAGAATGCCAGGCGGGTTGCCAACCCACGCGCCTCGCTGGAGATCGTCTCAGCGATGATGGAAAAAGCCCGGAGGGGATAAACCATGGACCAGGGGAACCCGCTTTTGATCGTGATATCCGGCCCATCGGGGGCCGGCAAGGACAGCGTTATCCGGAGGATGAAGGAACTCGGCTACCCTTTCCACTTTGTGGTGACCATGACCACGCGCCCGCAGCGGCCAGGGGAAGTGAACGGCAGGGATTACCTTTTCGTTTCGGAAGAGGAATTTGAGACTCTGCTCAGGGAAGGCGGATTCATAGAGAACGCTGTGGTTTACGGCCACCGCTACGGTGTTCCGAAAGAGCAGGTGAAGAAAGCCTTGGAAAGTGGGAAAGACGTGATAATGAGGGTGGACGTCCAGGGGGCCAGGACCATCCGCCGCCTCATCCCCGAAGCCGTCTTCATCTTCCTTGTCCCCTCCTCCGAGGAAGAGCTTGTCCGCAGGCTCAGGGCCCGCCACACCGAGGGGGAAGAAGCCCTGAAGCTCAGGCTGGAGACAGCGCGGGAGGAAATGAAGAGCGTGGGCGAATTTGACTATGTGGTGATCAATGCTGATGGCCGCCTGGACGAGGCCGTTCAGAAGATAATAGCCATAATCACCGCCGAAAAGTGCCGGACCAGGCCGAGGAAAATTGCCCTGTGAGAAAGATGAGCCCTAAAGCTTCGCTGGAAAGAGCCCTTGGCATAGTTTCAACGCCTGCTGAGCTGGTGGACTTCATGGTGTCTTTAGTAGCTCCAGCGGGGGTGAAGTGCCGTGTTCTGGAACCAGCCTGTGGGGATTGTCCTTTTATTGCCGCTTTTGCCCGGCATTACGGCTTTCATCACGAGTTCGTGGGGATAGACATTAATCCATATGCTCTAAGGCAGGCGCGAGAAAGAGTCCCCTTTGCGGAACTGGTGGAAGAAGACTTTCTCCTTTGGGATCCTCCTGCACGGTTCGAAATTATCATCGGCAACCCTCCTTATGGGATTATCGGCGATGCTTCGCATTACCCGATTCACCTGCTCAGAGACCGTAAGGAAATCTATAAAGAACGTTTCCGAACATGGCATGGGAAATTCAATATTTATGGGGCCTTTATAGAACACGGGGTTAATTTGCTCAAGCCTGGAGGCAAGCTCTGCTTTGTTGTGCCAGCAAGCTGGTTAGTGCTGGAAGATTTCGCAAAGCTGAGGCTTTTCCTGGCGGCGTCAGGCCGTTTAAAGGTGTATTATCTGGGGAAAGTTTTTCCGGGACGCAGCGTCTCATGTGTCGTGCTGGTTCTGGAAAAAGGGCAATGTGGATTGGAGCTTTACGAACAGGATAAGTTGGCTCTTTCTAAGCCCATATACAGGGGAGAAATTATCCGGTTTGAAACTCCTGAAACGCTGGCTTTTGAGGGCAGCGGGACGCCCCTTGGCCTTTTATTTGACATCCACTTCGCGGCTCGAAGTCCTGAGATACGCAAGCATCCTTTAACTTCTTTTGAGCCCAAAAGCGGCTACGTTCCAGTGCTGACTGGCCGCAATTTGAAGCAAGGCTGGATTGATTACGAGCACTGCTACTCAGGCCTGTGGTTCCCCAGAGAAGCCGCTTCCTCTCTGCGGTTTTTCTATGGTTTCCCCCACATTGTTGTGGGACACACTAAAGGCACAAAAGTAGTTGCAGCCGTAGATGAACGTTGCTACCCATGGAGAGAAGAATTCCATCTGGTTCCAAAAATAGGGAAACCAGATGGCATGCCTTTGCGTCTTGTAGTAGATTACCTTAACAGCGAGCCTGTGCAGCGATATATCCGCACATGTTACCGCGATTTCGTGCCTCATCTTACAACGCAAATGCTGAGGCGCATTCCAATTCCATCCGAACTGGGAAACACAAGGCGCTTTTTAAATCTCTTTTAGGGGGTTGGTAGAGATGAATGCTGAAAGTTTGCTCCAAAAATTTGAAGCCTTTTTGGAAAGCATCCCCTTGGAGCGCTACCGGGCAGAACTGGAACCAATTAAAACTGTTGAACAAGATTTGCCCAAAGAGTTGAACCCATTGCCCGCTATTTATGCGCATTACTGGAAAAGTATCCCCGAAAATTTCCCCGATTACGAAAATTTCTTCCAGACTTGGTGGACTGAGCACTTGCCCTTTTTAGATGTGTTCATAAGGAAATATTTTTGGGGGTGCTCGCATCAGTTTGTTTATCTTGGGTTTAAAGCAAGAATTTACCGCACGCTTATCTCGGTTCTCACCCAATTTCATTTCGCTTATTTATGGTTAGCCTATTGCCAGTTGCCTCTAGAAGCCTCAGCAGAACTTGATATGAAAGGGATAGACGCTCAAATAGAATGCGAGGGGACCCTTGTTGCTTTGCAAGTGAAGAAGGAAACTTACAGGGCAGAAGCCCGTGAGCGAGTTCGTTTTGCTCCCAAAAAGCTTAAAGCCCAACTAATTATTGAAATCCCATATACTATAAAACGGCCAGAAGATTTCCTTAAATCTCTTAAACGGACTAAGGAAAGAGAGCACTCGCTTAAAATGTTCGCTTTTCTTGCTCAAAATTTTCAGAGGTGGCTTCACAATGGATTTGTAGTCTTTCGCCCCGAATATCCTCGCTTTATAGAAGAATTTGTGCGAAAGTTAATCCAGCAGAAACGGGAAGGCATTGTTGAATGGGACGAAACTTTGAAATACCTTATGGATAGACTAGGCGCTCAATAGAAGTGTCCTTACCCCATTTTCATGAAAAAGGACCTGAGCGCCGCAATCCGGAGGGTTCTATCGGGGGAAGTTGAGGCGTTCGGGGAGATTGTGGAGGCCTGCCAGGGAGCCGTTTACAATCTGGCTTTCCGCCTGCTGGGGGACCCGGAAGAGGCCAGGGATGTGGCGCAGGAGGCTTTCCTCCGGGCTTTTAGGAACCTCGGCTTCTACGACTCCCGCAAGCCCTTCCTGCGGTGGCTCCTGGCTATAACCTGCAACCTCTCGCTGGACCACCTCCGCCGGCGCACAAGGGAGAGGAAGGCCCTGAAGGAGGCCTCAATCCTGGCCAGGCGAGGGGAATCTAGCTCCGAATCCCTGAAGGTAGAGGTGCAGGAGTTGCTTGAGAAGCTGGAGGAAAAGGACAGGGCTATCGTGGTGCTCAAATACTGGTATGGGTTGAGTTGCGCTGAGATCGGGGAAATCGTGGGGCTTGAAGAGGGAGCCGTTAAGGTCAGGCTGCACAGGGCCAGGCTGCGCCTGGCGGATGAACTGGAGAAGGGGGGATGGAGGCCATGATTTCGTGCCAGGAAGCTCTTGAGAAGATGGCCTGGGCCGTTGAAAGCGCTCCGGAGCCGGAGCTCTCCCGGCACCTGGCCTCCTGCGAAAGCTGCCTCGCCCGTTGGAGAGCCCTGAGGGCAATCCACGCCCTGCTGGAGGAAGCCTATCTCCTGGATCCCCCGCCCGGCTTCAGGGACGAGGTCATGGCTTCCGTGAGGCGCGAGGCGGCTTCAAGGGGGCTGATGAGGATCGCGGCGGCTTTCCTGCTCCTTTCTTCCGCCGGAGCAGTCTTAATATCCGTCCTCTTCCTTTCGGTCTGGAGGGCATGGAGCCTTTTCCCCGCCGCCAGAATCATGGTGGAGATGGGCGCGGCCTGGCTCCTGCGCCTAAGGTGGCTCTTTGAAGTGTTCCTGGATACAGTTATGCTCATTTCCAGGCCTGCCCTGCATCTCGCTGGGGCTTTCCTGATCCTGGCGGCAGGACTGGTCAATCTGCTCAAAAGGAGGTTAAGACATGAGGCGGCTTAAAGCAATCGCTATCGTTGTCACCCTCCTGGCTCTCGGCCTGGGCTTTTACCCCGCCCTGGCTTTTGAAGCGAGGGGAGGGGAAAGGGTAATCATTGAAGAAGGGGAAGTAATTGAGGATGACCTGTTTGCCGCCGCCCGCGAGATCATCGTGAGGGGGACGGTAAAGGGCGACCTCTTCGCCGCCGGGCAGGAAATAAGGGTTGAGGGAACTGGCGTGGTGGAAGGCGACCTCATAGCAGCCGGCCAAACAATAGAAGTGAAGGGCAAAGTTATGGATGACATCGTGGCGGCCGGCTATGCCCTCTCCGTGGCAGGGGAGGCGGGAGGCGATTTCATCGGCACCGGGTTCAGTTCCGAAATCGCCGGTCGGATCGGCCAGGATTTCCTTTTCTTCGGCTATCAGGCCCTTGTGGCCGGGGATGTGGGCCGCCACCTAAGGTTTGCCGGCAACGGAATTAAACTGGCGGGGAGCGTAGGGGGCAACGCCGAGGTGGATGTGGGCGAGGCCGAAGAAGAAGGGCTCCCGCCAGGCTTCCCCTTTTACTCCGGCCTCCCGCCTGTCCCTCATGTCCCCCCCGGGCTTACGATTGAGGAGGGGGCTCGCATCGGAGGGAACCTGCGCTACACCGCCCAGAGGGAGGCGCCAGTGCCGCCGGGCGTGGTCGGGGGAAGGGTGGAGTTCAGGAAGCATGAACGGCCGGGGAAAGCAATTCCTCCCCTGCGCGTCAGGGTTATAAGGTGGGGGGTTGAGCGCCTGCGCTACTTCGCAAGCCTCCTTCTCATCGGAGTGCTTATGGTCCTCGTCGCTCCAAAATGGACACAACATCTGGCCGGGCGCATAAGGGCCAAGCCCTTGCCGAGTTTCGGGTGGGGCGTGGTGATCCTGGTGATGTTCGGGTTGCTGATCGTGGTTTTGCTGGCAGTCACGGCGATAGTGAGCCTCCTGCTCAGGTTGCTTACCTTGAGCGGGCTCGCCGGACTGACTTTCTTCTCCGGCCTGACGGCAGGAGCCGCCGGGTTCGTGGGCTTCCGCCTGGCATGGACTTACGTGGCCAGGATTCTGGCGAGCGTGGCCATCGGGGCGGCGATCCTGCAGGCTTCAAAGAGCCAGGCAGCAGGTAGCAGGTGGTGGCCCATGCTCCTGGGGGTTTTCATCCTTGTGCTCGTAACTTCCATACCCATCCTGGGCGGCTTCCTCTCCTGGATAGCTTCCCTGGCAGGCCTCGGCTCTTTCTGGTTGTGGGCGAGGGAAAGGCCAGAAGAAGCCTCGCCTGCTGGCAGTGTGGAACTTTGAGCGCGGTGCTCCTGAGGGTGACAGTCATCGGGGGAGCTCTGGCTTCCCTGTTATTCCGGTGGGAATAGGGGGCGAAAATGCTCAGGAAAGCAGCTCTTAGCCTGATTTTAGCCCTTGTCCTGTGGAGCTTTGCCCTGCCCGCTTTCGCTGAAGGGGGCAAGGTGCTTCTGGGCGAAAGCTTCACCCTGAGGAAGGGCGAAACCTTTTACGGTGATCTGGTCATCTTCGGCGGGAACCTCACCCTTGAGGAGGGCAGCACCCTCAATGGGGACGTTGCGGTGTTCGGCGGGCGGGCGAAAATAGCCGGCACGCTGATGGGAGATCTGGCCGTCTTCGGCGGTAAGGTCAGGGTTGAAAGCACTGGCAGGGTTGAAGGGGATGTGGCAATAATGGGAGGGGAGCTGGAGAGGGAAAAGGGAGCCGTGATAACCGGACAGGTCACGGAGATGAAAGGTCCCCGCTGGTCGGGCTTCCTTTATCTTCCGGCCCCGGCGTTGAGGCCACCTCGCTTCGCCCTTGAGGATTTGCTTAACTGGCTTGTGGGCGCCAGCATCCGCTTCCTGGTCACTCTCCTCGCCCTTTTGGCGGCCTCGGTCCTTATAATCAGCCTCTGGCCCGAGCAGGTGAAAGTGATCGCTGAGACCTTGACCAGAGCTCCCCTTGAGAGTGGTGGGATTGGCCTGGCGGCGGTAGTGGTGGGGGTTCCGGCCGGGCTTGTCCTCCTCATCGCTGCCTGCCTGGGCCTTGCAGTCTGGCTCGGGCTTCTGATCGCCGGACTCTTCGGCCTCACAGCCCTGGCCAGCGAGGTCGGAAGCAGGGTTCTGGAGAGCGCGGGGGCTAAAGGCGTCTCGCCCATCTACAGGGTCATCCTGGGGGTCGCCCTGATCCAGCTCCTTGGCCTGGTCCCCTGTCTGGGCTTCCTCCTTCAGGTTGTGGTATACTCTCTGGGGATCGGAGCCGTGATCCTGAGCCGGTTCGGGACTTACCAGGCTTATCCTGAGAGGGAGGGAGCCATTGGAGAAGGCAGTAATAGCTGAGAACCTCACCAAGAAGTTCGGCGATTTCACGGCGGTGGACCACATAAGCTTTACGATAGAGCGGGGGGAGATTTTCGGCTTCCTGGGGCCGAACGGGGCCGGCAAGACCACCACCATAAGGATGCTTCTGGGCCTGCTGCGACCCACGGAAGGAAGGGCCTGGGTCCTGGGGCTTGATTCCGAGAAGGAGGCGGAAGAGATCCGCAAGCGCATTGGCTACATGACCCAGAAGTTCAGCCTGTATAATGACCTGACGGTGGAGGAGAACCTGCGCTTCTACGGCCGCGTCTACGGCCTAAAGGGCAGGAAGCTGGAGGAGAGGGTTGATTACGCCATTGAGATGGCCGGGCTCAGGGGGAGGGAGAAGGAGCTGACCGCCAACCTTTCAGGCGGATGGAAGCAGCGCCTGGCTTTCGGCTGTGCCATCCTCCACCAGCCTGAGATGCTCTTTCTGGATGAGCCCACGGCCGGGGTTGACCCCATATCCAGGAGGGCTTTCTGGGACCTTCTCTACGAGCTGGCCGATAGGGGGATCACGATCCTGGTCACCACCCATTACATGGATGAGGCCGAACACTGCCACAACCTGGTGCTCATCCACAACGGCCGCATCATAGCCCAGGGCTCTCCCAGGGAGCTGAAGGCCGAAATGAAGGGCTGGGTCCTGGAAATTCGCTGCGATAATTACCAGGAAGCTCTGGCGGCACTCCGGGAACATGCTCTGCCTGCGGTGCCGGTCTCCTCTGAGCGCCCGTTCCTGGCCCTGGGAGGCGAAGTGGCCCTCTACGGCTCGGCCATCCACCTGGTGGCGCCTGAGGCGGAAAAATACCGGCCGGCTGTTGAAGAGATCCTCGCGCGGAAAGGCATAAAGATCCAGAGCATTGAGCCCATATTCCCTTCCCTTGAAGACGTTTTCATCGCCCGGATCAGGGCAGCCGAGGCGGCTTCCCCCTCCTGAAAGCCCAAGCTGTGCGCGGCTTAACGCTTAAGCCTGAGGATTATGTTCAGGATTATGGTCAGGAGGAGGCTGAGGAGCAGGGAAGTGGCCAGGGGGATATAGCAACCGAAGTTTTCCCTCCTGATGACTATATCCCCTGGAAGGTGGCCGAAGTGGGGCAGACGCCCGGCAAGGATGAGGAAAAGGCCCATCAGGACCACCAGAAATCCCATGAACACCAGGAGTTTGCCCATTTCTTCAAAACCGTGCATGCGCCCCTCCTGGGACTTGCCTGGTTTAAGCCGGTTTTAAAAGATACCACAGGCCATTTGGCTTTGCAACCCAGGAATGCGGGGGCATTGGAGATATCCCCTTATTTTTCCCACCCTCGTTTGCCCGGGGTTCGCCGGGGTTAAGGGGTCCCCTCGTGGCCAGGTTGCAGGAGTTTCCCGCTCGCCCCTTAATTTGTTTTCTTGGGGGCACATCCCCCAGGCCCCCTGGCATGGGGGCCTTGCCCCCCTGCACCCCCTTTGAATTTGAAAAAGAAAGAGGGGCGGGGGGACACCCCCCGCATCCCCCTGGCATGGGGGCTTCGCCCCCCTGCACCCCCCGATTTTCCCCACCCTCGTTTGCCCGGGGTTCGCCGGGGTTAAGGGGCCCCCTCGTGGCCGGGTTGCAGGAAAAGGGGGTGCAGGGGGACGGAGTCCCCCTGGCGGGGGGAGGGGGGGGGGTCCCCCCACGAAAGCAAAATTGGGGGCGAGTTGCCTTCTCCTGAAAACCCGCCCACGAGTGGGAGCCTGAAGCCAGGCTCAGCCGCAGCAAACGGGGGTGGGAAAAGAGGAGAAAGGGCGGGGGGATACCCCCCG
>DAOUBN010000210.1:0-3258 GCA_034432815.1 Anaerolineae bacterium
CGCCCGACGTCCCCGTGTCCCGGGGGGTGGGGCCCGCCCGCCACTCCCAACTCATTGAGATCAACACCTACTGCCGCGCAGCTTCCGACCCCGACCGCTATGCCGGAATCTACCAGACAGTGGCTGTGGTTCCGGGCGCAACCTACACCCTCAAGATCCGGGGGATGATAAGGGCTCAGGATGGCGACCCCGTAATCGCCGGCCTGGAAGACCCCTACAGTTACAGGGTCCAGTGGGGATTTGACCCCGCAGGCGGAACCGACTGGAAGGCTGTAACCAACTGGGTTGAGCTCCCCTGGGATGTGGTCTACCCCAGGACTTCCCCCGGAAAGATGCTGGAATACGCTACCAGCTTCGTCGCCCCTTCCCCGAAAATCACCATCTTCATCCGGCTCTGGAAAAAATGGGGAACAGCCCAGCGCGAGGTGGACCTGAACCTGGACGGGATAAGCCTTGTCGGCCCCGCCCCAACCGATGTCAAATCGCCCACGGTTAGCATCTCGGTTCCCCCATACCCTGTCGTCGGAAAAACCGTTTCCGTCAGGGTTACGGCCTCCAACGATGTGGGCATCGTTTCCCTCAAGCTCTACGATGGCACCAGCCTGATAGGAAGCATTTCCTTCGCCGTAGGCCCCCTCGCCATTGAGAGGGAGTTCGCCTGGACTCCGGCAACGCCGGGAGCCCACGTCCTCAAGGCTGTGGCTACAGACGCCAGCGGGAAAGTCGCCTCCGCTTCCGTTTCCGTCACTGTTGGGAAGTGGGTTGAGTTCATCCGCAACGGGAGCTTTGAGGAGGGATTCGGCCCCGATGGGGTCGGCCTCGGCTGGCATAAGTTTGACAACGGCGGCGCCGCCACCTACGGCTGGTATGACGATACCTGGTTCCCGGTGGTGTGGGACGGCCATCACTCCCAGCTCATTGAGATCAACACTTACTGCCGCGGTGCCTCCGACCCCGACCGCTACGCCGGAATCTACCAGGTGGTGAGCGGCCTGAGGCCCGGAGCTACTTATGAGTTCAGCCTGGCGGCTCTCCTGCGCGCCGCCGAGGGCGACCCAGTGATCTCCGGAGCCGAAGACCCCTACAGCTACGTCGTCCAGTGGGGGTATGACCCGGCGGGCGGAACCGACTGGAAAGCCGTCGCCAACTGGACTTACATCCCCATCCCCAGGGTTTACCCCAGGCTTTCTCCGGGCAAATTCACCCGATACACCGTATCCTTCCAGGCTCCTTCCTCCAGGATTACCATCTTCATCCGGCTCTGGAAGAAGTGGGGAACGGCCCAGCGCGAGGTGGACCTGAACCTGGACGGGATAAGCCTCAGGGGATATGAGCCTTGACAGCGAGGCGGGTCCTGCTCCTCCTGGTCCTCTTCTTCGCTGCGATTCTGGAGTGGGGGCTGCTTATTTACCTGGTTTCAAAGAGCAGGGGGGAAGCGGAGCCTTCCGGGCAGCCGCTTCCCCCTCCTTCCGCCCGCTTCCTCTCCCCAGAGGAGGGGGCGATAATCTTCCAGGGCCAGACGGTAACGGTGGAGGTGGAATCGCCCCCTCTGGAACTGACAGGAGCAGAGCTCTGGGTCAACGGCCGCAAAGCTCTTCCCCTGCCCAGGTCCATGGCCCGCTATCCGAACCGCTGGGTTGTGACTTTCCTCTGGGAGGTGCCTTCCCTTCCTTCTTACACCCTTGAAGCCATCCTCACCAGCGCGCAGGGCGAGAAGGTTAAGACTCCCCCCCTCACCGTTGAAGCGATCCCTCCCCTCTACCTCTGCTTTGCCTCCGACCTGGGCGGGAACTATGACCTCTACAGGATGCGAGCCGACGGCACCGGGCTTGAGCCCCTTCTCAGTTCCCCGGCCGATGAGCGGGAGCCCTCCGTAGCTCCCGATGGGACCATCGCCTTCGTTAAGGGGGAAGAAATCTGGCTGAAAGGGCGCTATGGCCTCAAGCTCATCGGTCAGGGGAGGGAACCAGCTTTTGGCCCCGGCGGCCGCTATCTGGCCTTCAGGACAGGCAGCGGCCAGGCTCAGGAGCTTTTCATCTACAGCCTGGAGGATGGCTCGGTCCGCCAGCTAACCTACGACAACGCCTTCGCCGGACAGCCATCCTGGTCCCCTGATGGGGAGAACATCGCTTTCGCCGCCCTGAGGGAAGGGAACTGGGACATTTACCTCGTCCGGAAAGACGGCAGCGGCCTCGTCCGCCTCACAGACCACCCCGCCCAGGACTGGCATCCGGCCTGGTCGCCCGACGGCAGCCGGATCGCCTTCGTTTCCTCGCGAGAGGGCTCGCATCAGCTTTACCTTATGGGACCGGATGGGAGCAATCCCGAGAAGCTTACCCAGATCCCCGGCGGAGTGGAAAGGCCTGTGTTTTCGCCCGAAGGGGGGCTTCTGGCCTTCGTCGCCTACACCGGGGAAGGGACGGGGTTCTCGGCCAGGGAGATTTACCTCATGTCCCTGAGGACACGCCGGCTCCGGAGGTTAACCAGCGATAGCTTTGACCAGACCGACCTGATCTGGTGCCCGCCTCAGTAATCCCGGGACAGAAGGTGGATGTTGCCGATCCGGACATTTGTGAGGCCGGCAGAGAGGGCCGCTTCCTCGCACTCCTTCGCATGCCGGTAGGAGGTGCAGGGGAGATCCCAGAGGTAAAACTGGGGGTAAAAGGCCAGGAGGGCGTAAGGGATTGAGGGGTCCAGAGAGGCAATGTAGCGGGCGATCTTCCCCACCTCCTCTGCGTCCACGTATCCCGGCACCAGAAGAGTGCTCACCACCACCAGGGGAGGATCGGGCCTTTCGGGGATGCGGGCTGCAGCTCTGGCCAGGTTCTCCAGGGTCCGCCTGTTGCTGGAACCTGTCAGGGCTATGTGGAGGTTCTCATCCCATGCTTTAACGTCAAACTTTATGCATCCGCCCGACCTGAGGGAGAGCTCCACGGCCTGGTCCAGCAGGGCGGGGTGCATGGAGCCGTTCGTCTCCCAGCATATCCTCACGCCCTTTTCCGCCAGCTTCCTGGAGGCGGCCAGGGCGTGTGGCATTTGAGAGGCCGGGTCCCCGCCGAAGTAGCAGACGCAGAAGGTGCGGGGATTGGCAAGGGAGGCCAGCTCCTCGGCAGAAATGCCTCTTTCCCTTGCGGGAGACATGTTCCGGAAGTGCCAGTTCTGGCAGAAGAGGCAGTTGTAGGTGCAGCTTCCGTAGAAGACTGCCCGGTTGTGGGAGGCGGATTTCGGGTGGCCCCGGCGTAACCCCTCTGACCCCCA
>DAOUBN010000211.1:0-3254 GCA_034432815.1 Anaerolineae bacterium
TGAGTGGGACCCTGAACGTGGGCGAACCCTCAGCAAACGAGGGCGGGAAAAAAACCGGGGGTGCATGGGGGCGAAGCTGCCCTCACACAGGTCCAGGGGGCTTTTCACTTCATCCGCTCTTCTTTCACTTCCCGGGAGGAAAAAGTGAACTTCAGTATCCGGCAGTTGCCGGAGTCTGCCACATAAAGGTTGCCCTCTCTGTCCACCGCCAGGCCGGTTGGCAAGTTGAGATCGCCGTAGCGGCCAAAGGCGAAGAGGAAATTGCCCTCAAGGTCAAAGGCCAGAACCCGATGGAATTCAGGGTCCGTGGCGAAGAGTATGCCTTCCGGGCTCACGGCGAGGTAAGGCTTGTTTACGAGTGAACGGCTCTCCCACCCGTGAATCCGCCATTCCCTGATGAAATTGAAATCCCCATCAAACTTCTGGATCCGCCTGTTCCAGGTGTCCGCCACGTAGATGTTGCCCTGGGCATCCAGAGCTATGCCTACCGGCTCGTCAAAGAGCCCCTGCCCGGTGCCGAATCCTCCCCACTGGCCAAGGAACAGGCCTTCAGGGGAGAATTTCTGGATGCGCTTGTTTCCAGTGTCAGCAACATAGAGGTTGCCCTTGGGGTCAATGGCGATGGCCCTCGGACCCCAGAAGCCGCCGGGTTGCTCCAGTTTCCCTTCGGTGTTGACGAAGAAGCCCCAGGAGCTGAGGAAATTACCATTGGGGTCAAACTTCTGGATCCGGTGGTTCCAGGTATCGGCCACGTAGACGTAGCCGCGCTCATCCACTGCTATGCCCCAGGGATCGTTGAACTGGCCCGGCGCGGAGCCGCAGGTCCCTATCTCCATTGAAGGCCTCACCGTCCTCATGCCGCGGGCGTAGGGGTCCACCTCTTCAGGGGAAGGGGGAGGAGCCACCCCGAGTTCCCAGACTTTCTGGTAAACATCTTTGCGGATGTAAAGGTAAAAGTAATGGACGTAGGGCCACTGGGTCAGGGGTGTTCTGTATCGGCGGTAGAGGAAGACATCCCAGATGGCCCGGCGGGTTTTGGGGTCCCTGAGCATCCTCCAGAGCCGGACCGGGGTGAGGCCCTTGTAATCCTCTTTTGGCCACCAGACGAGCCGGTAAGTGAAGCGGTAATACTGGTCGCCCAGGAAAGGCCTGACCCTGTCCTCGTTCTTGGGGCCAACAATGACGATGGGCGCATCAAGGGCCTCGCGGGTCGGGTTGGCGCCGTAATAGACCCGGTTGGGGTAATCCCTGAAATACCACTCAAGGGGCCAGGTGGAGTCGTCGTCATAGGCGAACTTTATCTGGCGATCCCCGACGGTGTGGAGGGATACAAGGTCAATCTGGGCGAGGGCGATCTTTATGTCCGGGGTGCCGTGGGCGTAGACCAGCAACTCCTTCACGTTATCGTAATTGACGAAGGAGGCCATCCAGGCGAAGCGGACGGTGAGGAGGGCCAGAACTGTCCCTCCAAGCAGGGCGAAGGTGCCGGCGGAAAGCTTCCAGCCCATCCTGCGGAAGCGGGCCCAGAGGGGGTAGCCGAAGGCTCCCAGAGCCAGGAGGGAGGCGAGCCACCGCATGGTTGCTGAGAGCTTCTGGAGGGAGAGGCCCTGGAAGGGCCTTACGCTTAGGACCTGGAGCAGGGCCGCCAGGGTGGGGATCAGGAGGATGAGGGCAACGGGACCCCCCTTTTCCCGCCACTCCCTCCAGCGGAAACGCTCAAGGAGTTGCCCGCCGAACATCCCTCCCAGAACGACGAAGGGGAGGGCAGGGTGGAGCACAAGCCAGGGCATTTTTTCCCCCGCCCAGCTGTAGATGACGAGGGAGAGGATGAGCCAGCAGGCCAGGAAAGCCTGGAACCATGCCCGCTCTTCTTGCGGCCTGATCAGGTAATAAATGAGCCCGGCTGTCCCCAGGATGAGGGGAAGGAATTCGTAAAGGGGGAGGAGCAGGAGGTAATAATACCAGGGCTGCCCACCCCGCTGGACGCCGTGCTGCGCGAGCCAGTAAGAGATAGAGCCGGGGATCCCGGTGATGAGCCCGTAGGGGTTCGTGAAGAAGGTGGTGAAAAGGGTAATGTGGATGGCCAGGAAGATGAGGGCGCTTATGAGGAGAGCTCTGGAATCAATGGCGCGCAGGGCGGCAGCGAAAGGTTTCTCCCGGCTCGCTCTGGCGATTATCCCTGCGGCCAGCGCACCACCAAGGATCCCCGTCAGGAGGGAAAGGTAAGGGATGAAGGAGATAACGCGGGCCGGGAGGAGCTGTGGCTTCTGCACTGCCACGATGCTCAGGACCAGGATGGTGGCTGTTAGGGTGGCCACAACGGCACCGAGGAGGGAGCGCACAGCCCTGGCTTCCTTTTCCCCCATGCTCTCCCACGTCGTGGCCGACAGGATGAAGACAAGGCCAATGAAAGCGCTTATGTAGGCCACTTCCTTGGTAGCGATGGCCAGGCTCAGGACTGCCGCGCCCATGTAGAGCCAGCGGGGGTGCCGCTCTTCCACGAACCGGAAGAGGGCGATGATGAGGAGCAGGTTCCAGACGGCGATGTATATGTCGTTGCGGATGTAGCGGGAATAGTAGAGGAAAGAGGGGGAGATCAGGAGGATGAAGGAGGTGAGCAGGGCACCGGTGGAGCCGAGCCAGCGCCGCATGAAGTAAGGCAAAAGGACCAGAGCCACGCCGAAGAGGGCTGGCACGATCCTTGCCGTGAAATCGCTCACGCCGAAGAGGAAGTAAATGAGGGCATTGGCGTGGAAGAGGAATGGGCCATGCATCATTGGAGTATGCTGGTAACCCCTGCCGGAGTAGAGGTAGTAGGAGTAGAGAGCATGGAGGCTCTCATCGTGGCTCATGGCCCTGGTGCCCAGGTCCCAGAACCTGGAGAAGGCGGCCGCAAGCCCGAAGGCCAGGTAGAGGGTTGTCTCGCCGTTCAGCTTTGGAAGGGAAAATTTGTTTTCTTTCATTGGCGACCTCCTTTTCCTTCCGGGCGGGCTAAAGATAGCACAATCTGCCCTTTTCAGCAAAACTTGCAGGGGAAGTGGGGCGTTCCCCCTTTTTCCCCACCCTCGTTTGCTGGGGGTTTGCCCACGTTCAGGGTCCCCCTCGTGGCCGGGTTACAGAAGATGGCTGCTCGCCCCTTGGCTTGTTTTTCCGGGGGGACACCCCCCGAAGCCCCCCGGGAGGGGTCTTCGCCCCCTCCACCCCCATGGAAGAGGAAAAGCAGGGGGTGCAGGGGGACGGAGTCCCCCTGACGG
>DAOUBN010000212.1:0-3417 GCA_034432815.1 Anaerolineae bacterium
TTCCTGCTGGAGCGTTACCGGGTTGATGTGAGCTACTGGGAGGGAACCCTCAAGGTCGGGGAAGCCCTGCGCAAGGTCCTCATCTCTTTCAGTGTGGGAGAGACCATGCTGGAAAGGAAAGCCACGCCCATCGCCTGGGCAATGGCAGCCCTTTTCCTCATCTCCCTAACAGTCCTGGCTTTCCGGAAAAGGGAGGCGGCCCTTTTCCTCGCCTTTTACTTCTTCGTCCCCCTCGTTGCCATTCTCGCCCTCACCTACCGCTCGCCCAAGTTCAACCCCCGTTACCTCATGCTGGCTTCCCCTGCCTTCCTGATGGCCATTGCGGGGGGAATTGCGGAGCTTCCGAAGCCTCTCCCGCTCTTAGCCCTTCCCCTGATCCTGGGGCCCTTCCTCCTCTCCGACTACAACCTCCACTTTGACCCCGCCTTCACCAAAGCCGATTTCCGGGGGGTCGCCCGTTACATCCGGGAACACAGGCAGCCCGATGAAGCGATAATCCTCGTCTCCGGCCACATGTATCCGGTTTTCTCCTATTACTCCGGGGATGAGGGGTGGACTCCCCTGCCTCCCCTGCGCATCCTCTCAACACGAGAGGTTCTGGACCTCAGCGTGGGGGAAAAACTCAACGCCATCCTTCAGGGGAAGAAGGGGGCCTGGGTCGTGCTATGGCAGGACGAGGTGGTGGACCCAAATGGGGTTGTGCTCTGGCTTTTGGAAAAATATGCCAGGCCCATTCCGGTGGATGCATCCTTCTGGCACGTCCGCCTCCGCCACTTCTCAATACCCCCCGGCACTGTCTTCCCCTCTTTCCCAGAGCCCCAGCACAGGGTTGAGGTGAATTTCGGTGGGAAGGTCAGGCTTCTGGGCTACGATTGGGATGGCAAACTTCTCACCCTTTACTGGCAGGCCCTGAGCCCGATGGATAGGGATTACCAGATGGCCCTCAGGGTTGCCGACGAGGATGGGCTCCCCTGGGGCCAGTCCGACCGCCGCCCCGCCTCTTACTTTCACCCGACCTTCCGGTGGCGTCCGGGAGAACTCATCCCGGCCGGGGTGGAGCTCCCACTTCCCCCGGGTTCGCCTCCCGGAAGGTATCGGCTTTCCCTGAGCCTCTACGATACTCAGACCCTCCAGGGGCTTGACATCCTGGACCCGATGGGGGCGCCGCAGGGGGTGCAGGCTTTCATCGGGGAAGTGGAGGTGCGGGAGTTAAGGCTTCCGGCTCCGGGCGAAGCCCTGCCGCTGAGTTCATCGCTGGATATCCCCTTCGCTCCCGAAATCGCCCTGCGGGGTTTTTCCCTGAGCCCCTCCGAAGCCAGCCCAGGCGATCTCCTCACCCTTTCCTTCCTGTGGGAAGCGAAAGGGAAACCCTCCGCCGATTATTCCGTCAGCTTGGCTTTCAGGGATTCAGCCGGTAAAGAGGTGGGGAAGGATTGCCCCCCAGCCGGAAGGGGCTTCCCCACCTCCCGCTGGCCCGAGGGTGCCCTCGTGCTGGGGAAGTGTCTCTTCAGGATCCCGCCTCAGGCAGAGGAAGGCCCGGCCTCCATCCTGCTCCTGACGCCGGAAAAATCCTGGCCCCTGGCTACAGTCAGGATCAGGGGGGTGAAGAGGAGTTTCATCCCCCCGCGGCCTTCCATCCCGGTTGAAGCCTCCTTCGGGGAAGTGGCGGAGCTTCTGGGGATTGACCTCTCGCCGGTGCCCGCCAGGCCAGGCGAAACCCTGACCATCATTCTATACTGGAAAGCCCTGGGTGAAACGGAGAAATCCTGGACCGTCTTCGTTCACCTCCTCGGGCCGGATGGCCGCCTGCTGGCCCAGGACGATAGCCTCCCGGCGCGCGGTGAGCGCCCCACAACCGGGTGGGTCAGGGGAGAAGTGGTGGAGGACCGGCACTTTATTTCCCTCCCCTCCAGCATCCCTCCCGGCCTTTACCGCCTGGAAATCGGCTTATACGACAGCTCGGCTCCGGGGATGCCGAGGCTCCCGGCGGGCGATAAGGACAGCCTGATCCTGGAGGTTGTGGAGGTGAGATGAGGGGCGACAGAAAGTTCCTCACGCTGGCGGTGATCGCCCTTGCCTTCCTGCTCCAGACCCTTTTCCTGGGGAGGCCAAGCCTCTGGCACGATGAAGGCATAAGCGTCTACCTGGCCTCCCTGGGATTGAGGGAGATCCTCAAGGAGACCGGGGGGACCGACCATCCCCCCCTTTATTTCCTCCTCCTCCATTTCTGGCTCGGGTTTGCCGGCAGGAGCGAGTTCTCGGTGCGGTTTTTCTCGGCTTTCTGGGGAGT
The DNA here is from genome assembly GCA_034432815.1 of Anaerolineae bacterium. Lineage (GTDB taxonomy): Bacteria > Chloroflexota > Anaerolineae > SpSt-600 > SpSt-600 > SpSt-600. The sequence continues at coordinate 2,291 of DAOUBN010000212.1, forward strand.
GGTGAGCGTGGCCCTGCTTTACCCCCTGGGGGTGAGGATCTTCCGGGCCGGGAATGCCCGGCTTGCCATGCTGCTTCTGGCCCTTTCGCCTTTCTTCATCCGCTACGCTCAGGAAGCGAGGGGCTATACCCTCTGGGTCGCCTTTGCACTGGCTTCTTTCTACTTCCTCGGCCGGGGATGGAAGGAGAACCAGATGCGCTTCTGGCTCGCCTACTCCCTTTCGGCGCTGGCTGCCCTTTACACCCACTTCTTCTCGGCTTTCGTCCTGGCCTCCCAGGCCGCCTACGTTTCCCTCAGGCGCCTCCTCCGGGCCGATGGCCGGCTTTTCCCCTGGCCCGGGCGAGCCATCGGGCTTTCTTTCTTCTCCATAGCCCTGGGATTCTCCCCGTGGGTTCCCAGGGTCTTTTCTCAGCTTGAGTTCAATGCCACATACTGGCGCGGAACCCTGAACGTGGGCAGGGCCCTGTCGGATTGGCTCCATGCCTTTGCCGTGGGCGAGACCCTGACGGGGCTCTGGGCTGAAGTCGGGGCTGCCCTTTTCCTGGCCTTCTTCCTGGCTGGCGTGGCGGCTGGCATCTCAGCCTTCAGGAGGCAGAGGCACCGCTACTTCACCCTCCTTTATCCGGCTTTTGAAATCCTGGCCTTCGCTTTCCTGCTCTTCCTCCTGACCTTCAGCCGCCCCAAATACCACCCGCGATATCTCCTCCCTGCCTTGCCTCTCGCCTGCCTCCTCCTCTCCGGAGGCCTGGAGTTCGCAAGGGACAGGCTACCCCGCCTCCCAATTCTCCTCCTGGCAGGTCTTCTCTGGGCCGACTTCCTTTCGCTGCGGGGTTATTATCTCAATCCTGCCCTTTCCAGAGATGACATCCGCTCCGCTGTGGACTACATAATCCGCAACGCCCAGCCCGGGGACGGGGTGATCCTGGTGGGAGGACATTCCCTACCGGTCTTTGAATACTACAACCGCGCAGGCCTGCCGGTTTACCCGGTCCCGCCTGGCCTTCTGCCCAGGGTGGACAGGCCCATCACCTCCCTGGAAGCCTCAATGGTCCTGAACGAAGTGGCCTCCCGCCACAGGAGGGTGTGGCTTTTTCTCTTGGCGGGAAAGGCGGGCGGCCCCCCCCCCC
>DAOUBN010000213.1:0-2462 GCA_034432815.1 Anaerolineae bacterium
AAAAGTAAAATAAGGGGTGGAGGGGGCAAAGCCCCCTCCCGGGGGGTCTGGGGGGTGTCCCCCCAGAGAAACCAATTAAAGGGGCGAGAAGCCCTCTCCTGCAACCCGGCCACGAGGGGGACCCTTAACCCCGGCGAACCCAGAGCAAACGAGGGTGGGGAAAAATAAGGGCACACCTCCATTTCCTCCCTTCAAGGGGGATTCTGCCCCCTACCCCCCTTGCCCTTTCCTGACTGCCTGGATAAAATGAAAAAGCAAATTCTTTACGCTCACGGAGGAAGCCATGCCCTGCGGCTACACCGGCAAAATCCTGCATGTGGACCTTTCCACAGGCTCTTTCAGGGTAGAGGAAACCGACGAACTCTTCCGGCGGAGATATTTCGGAGGCTGGGGCTTCATCCTCTACTACCTCTTCCGGGAGATGGACCCATCTGCCGACCCCCTCAGCCCCGAGAATGTGCTGGTTTTTGCCACAGGCCCGGTGACAGGCACGCCCATTTCCGGAAGCGGTCGCCACGCTGTGGGCGCCAAATCACCCCTGACCGGAGGGTTCGGGGCCTCCGAAGCTGGCGGGTTCTGGGGAGCCGAACTCAAAAGAGCTGGCTTTGACGCCATCGTCATAAAAGGAAGAGCCCCGTCACCCGTTTACCTCTGGATAAACAATGGCCAGGCCGAAATCCGGGACGCTTCCCACCTCTGGGGGAAAACCACGGCCGAAGTCCAGGAACTCATCCACCAGGAACTCGGGGACAGGAGCATCAGGATAGCTCAGATAGGCCCAGCTGGCGAAAACCTCGTCCGTTATGCCTGCATAACCCACGACCTCCGTCATTTCGCCGGAAGGTGCGGCCTCGGGGCGGTCATGGGCTCCAAAAACCTCAGGGCCATCGCCGTTAAAGGGGACGGCAGGGTAGAAGTGGCCGACCCGGACAGGCTTTCGGCATTGAGGAAGTGGCTCAGCGAGAACGACGAGACCCTTCTGGCTGGCTTCCGCCACACCGGGACGGCCGGAATCGTGCCTTACCTCAATGCCGTGGGAGGGCTTCCCACAATGAACTTCACCCACGGCCACTTTGATAAGGCCGACGAAATCTCCGGCCAGAAAATGGCCGAAACCATACTGGTGGACAGGGGGAGCTGCTACGCCTGCGTCGTCCGGTGCAAGAGGGTAGTGGAAGTTAAAGATGGGCCATATCCTGTGGACCCGGTATACGGCGGGCCTGAGTATGAGACCATCGGAGCCCTGGGGTCATCCTGCGGGGTGAGCGACCTCAGAGCTATTGCCAGGGCAAACCAGCTGTGCGGCGCCTATGGCCTTGACACCATATCCGCCGGGGTGACCATTGCTTTTGCCATGGAATGCGGGGAGAAAGGCCTGCTCAGGAGCGACGAATTTGACCTCCGCTTCGGGAACCCTGAGGCCGTCCTCAAGCTCCTGGAGATGATTGCCTTCCGCCGCGGCCTGGGTGACCTCCTGGCCGAGGGGGTCAGGAGGGCGGCGGAGAAGATAGGGCCGGAGGCTTATCCCCTGGCCATGGAAGTCAAAGGCCAGGAAATACCGATGCATGAGCCTCGTTTCAAGCAGGCCCTCGGCCTCGGCTATGCCCTGAGCCCTACCGGGGCCGATCACAACCACAATGTCCACGATGATGGCTATGTCAAGGAAACCAGGGGAGCTTTCCGCAAGGCGCGGCCCCTTGGCATCCTTGAGCCCCTGCCTCGCAACGACCTCGGCCCCGCTAAAGTCCGGCTTTTCTTCTACGAACTGCTCTGGCAGGTGAGTGGCGAACTTTGGGGGTTGTGTCGTTTCCTCCCCTACGATAAGCATCAGGTGCGGGATATTATCCAGGCTGTGACGGGGTGGGATGTCAGTATATGGGAAATGATGAAGGCCGGCCAGCGCATCTACACCCTCGCCCGCATTTTCAACATCAAAACGGGCTTCTCCCCCGCAGACGATCGCCTTCCCGACCGGTTCTTTGAGCCTTTCCCTGATGGCCCCCTGGCCGGCGAGGCGATAGATCGGGAGGCTTTCAGGAAGGCCCTTGAGCTTTTCTACGGGATGATTGGCTGGGATCCTCAAAGCGGCATGCCTTATCCCCACACTATGGCGGAGCTGGACATAGACCCTGGCCTTATTTCCTGAAGGCGGGGAAAGCAGGGGTGCAAAGGGACAAGGTCCCCCTAACGGGGGAAGGGGGATGTTCCCCCTGTTTTTCTTTTCCCCACCCTCGTTGGCTCGGGGTTCGCCAGGGTTAAGGGTCCCCCTCGTGGCCGGGTTGCAGGAGGGGCTACTCGCTCCTTCAATTGATTTTTCTGGGGGGACACCCCCCAGAACCCCCCGGGAGGGGGCTTCGCCCCCTCCACCCCCATGAAGGAGAAGATTGCTCGCCCCTTGATTTGTTTTCCCTGGGGAACGCCATATACCTCAAGGACCTCTTCAAGCGCTACAGCCCCATGAC
>DAOUBN010000214.1:0-28480 GCA_034432815.1 Anaerolineae bacterium
CGGGGGGAAATGGGAGGTGTCCCCCCACGAAAACTAAAGTGGGGGCGAGCTGGCACCTCCTGAAACACGCCCACGAGTGGGACCTTGAAGCCACGCTTAGCCGCAGGGAACGGGGGTGGGGGAAAGAGAAGAAAAGGCAGGAAGACATCCCCCAGACCCTCCGGGGGCTTACGCCTTCCTCACGAAGAGGACATAGCGGTGGTGAGCCCAGAGGGATTTCAGGGGGCGGGGGAGGAAGCCCTCAAGGAAGGCGTAACGCATCACCCTGGACCTCAGAGAAGGGTCCCTGCCGGTGTAGTAATCCAGTATGTTCCAGTTCCAGGAGGAGCCAGAAAAGCGGGCCTGCAGCCTCCGGGATCTTATCCCCAGTTTCTCAAGGAGCTTCGCCGCCGGCATCACAGTATCGGGCCAGGGAGGGGTGTCAAGGAATCCCTCTTCCACAGGCTCAAAGCCTTCCCTTTCCACCACCTCCTTGATCTTCTCCATGTCAACCCAGCTTTCGTCAACCCGCCTGAAGAATTCCGGTTCAAGGAAGCGCTTCCTCAGAAGGTAACCTGGCTGACGGGGATTGGGCATGGCTATGAAGAGGAGCTTGCCCGAGACCCGCGCAAGCTCCTTAAGTAGGCTCCCGGTATCCTCAAGATGCCACAGGCCAGCCCACTCCCAGGCGAGGTCAAAGGCTCCATCGGGGAAAGGGAGCGCTTTCATTCCCGGGCAGCAGACCCACTGAGCCTCAAGGCCAAGCTCCCCCCAGATCCTCCTGGCTTCCCGGATTCGCTCTTCATCCTCATCCACAACAGTGACGGAGCAGCCGGCCCGGGCCAGTTCCACGCTGTTTATGCCCGTTATTCCGGCCATGCCGTAGGCCGGAGCCTCCAGGACCCTGCGGATGGGGTAGCGCTTGAGGAGGGATAGGAGGTAATCGTTGAGGACGAAGCGCTCATATACAAGCCCGAGTCCCTCGTTCATGGCTCACCTTTCCGGGCCCAGCGAGCTGCTATGTCCTCGTCCATATCCAGCTCCTTCATTTCCCCAGTCACGGTGAAGACCACCCTCTCGCAGATGTTGGTGACCCTGTCGGCAGCCCTCTCCAGGTTGTGGGCCGCCCAGAGGAGGTAGTTGGCCTGCTCTATGTTGGCCGGGTTGGCGATCACGTAAGTCATGAGCTCGCGGTAAACCTGGTCGTAAAGGGCGTCCACTTCCTCGTCTTCCTTCGGGATGGCTCTGGCTTTTTCCACATCCTTCTGGACGAAGGCTTCAAGGGCCCGGTGGAGCATGTCCGCCGCTTTCTGGGCCATCCTGGGGATGTCAATCAGGGGCTTTATAAGGGGTTTTTCGCCTATGAGGAGGTTGATTTTGGCGATTCCTTTGGCGTAATCAGCTATGCGCTCCAGTTCCGTCACCACTTCAAGGATGGCCGCCAGGAGGCGCAGGTCGCTGGCCATGGGCTGCTGGGTGGCTATGACCACCAGGGTGTCGGCTTCTATGGCGAAGCGCCTCTCGTTTATGGCCTGGTCCTGAGCTATAACCCTGCGGGAAGCTTCAAAATCCCGCCGCTTGAGGCTGTCAACGGCTTCAAGGATGCTCCTCTCCACCATATCCCCGAGCTTGAGGACTTCCCCCTGAAGGCGTTCTATCTCGCTGTCCAGCATTTCCCTCGGCATGTCTTCCCTCCCTGCGGATTATCCGAACCGGCCCGTGATGTAGTCCTCGGTCCGCTTATCCTTCGGGTTTGTGAATATGTCCCGGGTTAGGCCGTATTCTATCAGGCGGCCGACACGGTTCTCATCCCACATTATGAAGGCGGTGTAGTGGGAAACCCTCGCTGCCTGCTGCATGTTGTGGGTCACGATGACGATGGTATAATCGCTGGAGAGCTCCCGCAGGAGCTCCTCTATCTTGAGGGTAGCGATGGGGTCTAAAGCTGAGGCCGGCTCATCTAGGAGGATCACTTCAGATCCGACCGCCAGTGCTCTGGCGATGCAGAGCCTCTGCTGCTGGCCTCCCGAAAGGGTCAGGGCACTGGCGTGGAGTTTATCCTTGACCTCATCCCAGAGGGCGGCCTGCCGGAGGGCCTTTTCCACAATTTCATCCAGGTTCCCCCTGAACCCCCGGATCCTCAGCCCCCAGGCCACATTTTCGTAGATGCTCTTGGGGAAAGGGTTGGGCTTCTGGAAGACCATGCCTATGCGCCGCCGGATTTCCGTCACATCAACGCCGGGATCGTAAATGTTCTGGCCATTGAAGAGGACCTCCCCCTCAACACGCGCTCCGGGGATGAGGTCGTTCATCCGGTTCAGGCAGCGAATAAGGGTGCTCTTCCCGCACCCCGATGGTCCGATGATGGCGGTTATGCGGTTGCGGGGGATGTCAAGGTTTATGTCCCCCAGGATCTGGCGGTCCCCATACCACACATTCAGGTTGCGGATCCTGATGATGGGGTCCTCGGGTTTTGAGGGCGGATCGGCGAAGGGCACGAGTCTCTGCCCGAGCATATCAGCCTCCGTTAAATCGCTTCTGGCTTGAATTTGCGGCGCTGAAGCCACTTTATGGGCACCTTGAGGTTGAAAAGCTCTATCAGCCGGTTGATCTCCTCCACTTCTTCCTGAAGCTGGCGAAGCTTCCCGGGATCGCCCTTCCGGAGGGATTTCGCTTCCCTCTGCCAGTTCTCAATCCTCTCCCTTATCTCGTTATCCAGGGCGATCCAGTCCGGGACGAAGCCCGCATCCGCCAGGATTTTGAAAGCGAGCCGCCACTCAGGGGGAGTGAAAGGATAATCTTCCAGGATGACCGGCCTTCCCTTCCCGGGCAGGTTGTCAAACTCGCCTCTGGCCATCGCTTCCCTTATCTTCTCCTCTACGATTTCCCCCCAGTCCATTGCACTCCCCACTCTTCCAGCATGTCCGGAGTTATAGCGTTGGCTTTACAGATGCGGGCGTAGAGCTCCCCGCTGGGCCTCATCCTCCTCTCCTGGGTCTTCTCATCCAGGGCTATGAGGCCGAAGCGTCGGCTCCAGCCTTCAGCCCACTCAAAATTGTCCACCAAAGTCCAGAAGAAATAGCCCTTTACCGGGGCTCCATCTTGGATAGCTTTCCAGACGGCCAGGAGGTGCTGGAGGAGGAAGCGGGGACGGATTTCATCGGTGTTATCGGGGCACCCGTTTTCGGTCACATAAATTGGCTTCCCGAAGGCGGAGAGCTTCATCAGGAGGCGGTAGAGGCCATCGGGGTAGTATTCGCCCCAGTCCTCAGGCCCTCTGTCGCCCCCCGGGGAGGGGAATCGCCTGGCGAAAAGCTCCCCCGGCCTGCGGAGGTCAAAGGCCACCAGGTCCCGGACGTAGTAATTTATTCCGGAGAAATCAATGGTATTGGCCATCCTGGCCACCGTCTCCCCTCTTCCCAGGGGGAAGGCAAGCCTGCCCTCGGTCACAGCCTTGAGGAAGAGCCAGTTGAAGACAAAATCCAGAAGCCTGGCCAGAGTTCTGTCAAGGGGAGAGGAGGGGTTTGCGGGGTCAAATATGCGCATGTTATAGGCAAGGCCGACGGAAGCCTCGGGCTGGAGGCGGTGGATGGCGTGGTAGGCGGCGGCGTGGGCTTCGGCCATGTTCCTGAGGACCCTGAAGGCCAGGGCGAAATCCTTCTTCTGGGGGGGCCAGTAAGCGATCATGTAACCTTCGTAGGCGTAAACGTTGGGCTCGTTGATAGTGCACCAGAAATCGCAGAGGTCCCCGAGAGCCTCCACCACTCTGGCGACGAACCGCTCAAAAAGCGGGATCACCTCGCGGTTTTCCCATCCGCCCCTCTTAGCAAGCCAGCGCGGGTTGGTGAAGTGGTGAAGGGTCACCAGGGGCTTGAGGCCGTTTTCGCGCATGAACTCCAGGATTTTCCGGTAACGGGCCAGGGCCTTTTCGTTCCAGACCCCTTCTTGGGGTTCTATCCGGCTCCATTCCACCGAGAGGCGGTGGGCGTTCTGCCCCATCCGGGCGGCAAGGGCGAGGTCCTCTTCGGCCCTGTTCCACCAATCGCAGGCAGCCCCCGATGTTGACCCATCCTTTATGTGGCCCGGGATTTTCTCCCAATCCCACCAGTCATTGTTCTCGTTGTATCCCTCCACCTGGTGGGCGCTGGTAGCTGTCCCCCACAAGAAACCGGCCGGGAACGAATACATCTTCCCCCTCCCCACAGCAGCAGGCGACTCCGCCGGAACTCCGGCCAGAACATGGCAAGGCAATTATACGGAGAAATTGAGGGGAAGGCAAGGATAAAGAGAAAAAGGGCGGGGGGAGACCCCTCGCAACCCCCGGGATGGGGCTTCGCCCCCTCCACCCCCTGGAAAAGGGGGGATGTACCCCCCTGACGGGGGGAAGTAGGGGGTGTTAGCCCACCCTCGTTTGCTCAGGGTTCGCAAAGGTTCAGGGTCCCACTCGTGGCCGGGTTGCAGGAGTTTCTTGCTCGCCCCTTGATTTGTCTTTGTGGGGGCACATCCCCCAGGCCCCCTGGCATGGGGGCTTCGCCCCCCTGCACCCCCCGATTTTTCCCGCTTAGCAGGGCGAGAGTGCAGCCCTGCGTTTGAACCGCCGCAAGCGCCCTTTTTGCCCTGCCCTGTGCACCCAGGTATAATTTCTTTTGTGGCCTGGATAAACCTTTGGGGTGGAATGGAGAGATGCGAAGGATCCTGATGGTGGCTCCCACTTCCTTTTTTTCGGATTACGGGTGCCACGTGAGGATTTATGAGGAGATAAAGTTCCTCCAGAAAAACGGCTTCAAAGTCGTGGTTTACGCTTATAGGAAGGGAGGGGAAGCGCCGGGCGTTGAGATAAGGAGAATTCCCCCTATCCCGGGAGACAATCGCTACGAGCTGGGGGCTTCCTGGATAAAGGTGGCTTTTGATCTCGTGCTGAGCTTTAAAGTCCTGGCGGCATTGTTGAGGGAGAAGTTTGACCTGGTGCACGCTCACCTCCACGAAGGCGCCCTCATCGGGTTTATGGCAGCCAGGCTCCTCAGGGTCCCCCTCATCTTTGATTTCCAGGGGAGCCTGACCGATGAGATGATCCAGCATGGGATCCTCAGGCCAGAGGGGTTGCTTTTCAAACTGATGTGGCGGGTGGAAAGGTTGATTGACCACCTGCCCGATGCCATAATCACCAGCTCTTTCCACGGGGCCAGGCTTCTGGTGGAAAAGTTCGGCTGCGATCCCCAGAAGGTCTTCACGATACCCGACTGCGTCAATGTTGAGGCTTTTCGTCCCAGAACCCCTGCCGATGAGGATGAAGTCAAAGCCCTGAAAGCTTCCCTCGGCATCCCCCAGGACCTGCCCGTGGTGGTTTACCTGGGGCTCCTTTCCAGTTACCAGGGGGTGGACTTGCTGCTAAGGGCCGCGGCCATTCTCCTCAGCAATGGGACAAAAGCCCATTTTCTGATCATGGGCTTCCCGGGCGAAGCCATCTACAGGGCCATGGCCGAATCCATGGGCATAGGCCAGCACGTCACTTTCACCGGCAGGATCCCCTACTTCCAGGCCCCGCGTTACCTCCGCCTCGGGGATGTGGCCGTTGCCCCTAAGCTTTCCGCTTCCGAGGGGAACGGCAAGCTTCTGGTCTACATGGCCACCGGCCTCCCGGTGGTGGCCTTTGACCGCCCCGTCAACAGGGAGTATCTCGGAGAGCTGGGCATATACGCTGTCCCTGGCGACCCCAACGCCCTGGCTGAGGCCCTCAGGCACGCTCTGGAAAATCTCCCTGAACTTAAAAAAGTGGGGGAAAGCCTCAGGGCCAGGGCTGTGGAGAGCTACCGGTGGGAGAGGGCAGGGGAAATGCTCCTGCAAATTTACAGAAAAGTCGGGCTCAGGTAAAGGATGGAGCTTCTGAGGGAACTCTGGCGTTACCGTTTCCTCCTCTACATGCTGGTGGTTCGGGACCTCAAAGCACGCTACAAAAACTCGGTGATAGGGATTGTTTGGTCCCTCCTTAACCCCCTCCTGATGATGTTCATTTTCACCTGGGTTTTCACTGCGATGGTGCCCAACCGCTCCATCAAAGCTTTTCCGGTGTTCTTCCTCTGCGGCCTTCTGCCCTGGAACTACTTCACCGGGGGGCTTGTGGCCAGCACCGGAAGCCTGGTGGCCAACGCCAGCCTTATAAAGAAAGTCTACTTCCCCAGGGAAGTTTTGCCTCTGAGCGCCGTCCTCTCAAACCTCGTCCATTTCCTCATAGCCCTTGGGGTCCTCTTCGCCCTGATGCCCTTCTTCCACATAAAGCTGACCCCATGGGCTGCCCTCCTCCCCGTCATTATCCTCATTCAGACGGCCTTTGTGGCCGGGCTCGGCCTGGCCCTCTCGGTATTCAATGTCTTTTACCGGGATGTCCAGCACCTCCTGGAGGTGCTCCTTCTGGGCTGGTTCTTCCTGACCCCTATCTTTTACCCCCTGGACATACTCCCTCGCGATTACAATTTTCTGGGGGTGACAGTAGATCTCTGGCGCTGGATGCAGATCCTTAACCCTATGGCCTCAATCATTGCCGCTTACCGGGACATCCTTTACTGGGGGAGGATGGTGGGGCCGGATTTCCTGGCCCGCACGGCGGTCACCTGCTTCCTCGTCTTCGTGATCGGGATGGCCGTATTCCGCCGTTACAGGTTCGCCATAGCGGAAGAAGTGTGAGCTAAAGGATAAGCATGGCATCGCCGAAGCTGTAGAACCTGTAGCGGAGCCTTATGGCCTCCTGATAAGCCCTCATTATGAAATCCTTCCCGGCAAAAGCCGAAACCAGCATTATAAGGGTTGAGCGAGGCAGGTGGAAGTTCGTGATCAGGGCGTCCACAACCTTGAACCGGTAGCCCGGGTATATGAAAAGATCAGTTTGACCCCTGAAGGGGCGCACTCCTTCTTCCGTGGCGGCCGTCTCCAGCACGCGGACGGAAGTGGTGCCCACGGCGATGATCCTGCGGCCCTCGCGCCGGGCCCTGTTTATCTCCTCCGCCACATCTTCGCTCAATTCGCAGTATTCGGAGTGCATTTTGTGCTCTTCAATGTTCTCTTCCTTGACCGGCTTGAAGGTATCAAGGCCTATGTGGAGGGTCACGAAGAGGAACCTGGCCCCTTTCTCCTCAATCCGGCGCATCAATTCAGGGGTGAAGTGGAGGCCGGCGGTGGGAGCGGCCACTGAGCCCTCAACCCTGGCGAAAACCGTCTGGTAGCGCTCGGGGTCGGGAAGGGGCTGGCGTATGTAGGGGGGAAGGGGTATAGTGCCGATTTCCCTGAGCATAGGCTCAATGGGCTCCTCAAACTCAATGAGCCTGCTTCCGGCCCCGGTCACGCCCACCACGATCCCTTCCACTCCTTTTTCCTCCTTTCCAACCCGCAGCCTCACCCCTTCCCTTATCTTCTTACCCCTCACCAGGGCCTCCCACAACCTTTCGCCCCTCCGGGAAAGGAGCAGGATCTCCACCTTGCCGCCGGTTGGGAGCTTGCAACCGTAGAGGCGGGCCGGGATCACGCGGCTCTGGTTGGCCACAAGGATATCTCCCGGCTCTATGTAATCCACGATTTCCCGGAAGATCCTGTGTTCAATAACACCAGTAGCCCTGTGCAGGACCATCAACCGCGAAGAGTCCCTTGGTTCCACAGGGCTCTGAGCTATCAACTCAGGTGGAAGGTAGTAATCAAACTCGGCCGTCTTCATGCCCCTCAATGGAATTTTAAAGCAAGGACAATCCCAGGGCAAGGGTGAAGAGCTTTGCCCTCCTCCCCGGAACGGCAGAGCTATCCCCGCCTCTTTCTTAGAGGGGAGGCAAGAGGACAAAGCCCTCATGCTGGGGGAATAAGGAACTCCTGCAACCCGGCCACGAGGGGGCCCCTGAACGTGGGCGAACCCTCAGCAAACGAGGGCGGGGAATTTGTTTTCCCCTGTTCTTACCGCCAGGCACAGAGTTCCCATGCACTCCCTGTTTTTCCGTGGAAGCAGAAGAACGATAAGCCTTACGCTCAGGTTTTTCTCCTCAGGCCACGGGCTTCAAGGACTGGAAGGATGAAAAGGAAGCCGGATTCAGGCTCATCAAGAGGTCCTGTGATCTTTTCCGTTTCCTCCACGAGCTTCTCCACATCAAACTCGTCCGGGACCACGGTGAATATCATGCGGTGGGAGAAGGTCAGCTCTTCGCATTCCAGGATGGAACGGATTGAGGGGATAAGGGGGATGTCCTCCCTCCCGATCCACGTCCTGAGAGAAGCCATCCCTATGGTGTCAACCATAGTGAGGCCGGGTATCCCGAGGCTTTCCCAGGCCCGGATGACATCATGGAGCCGGTCAAGTTTGGTGAGGATAAGAACCACGCATTTTGGCATAAATTATCCCTCCGATGCCGGTTTCTCTTCAATCTTAGGGCTTGCGACCAACCTCCTGAGGGATGCAGGGGGTTCAAAGGCGAATCTGAGAAGTATAGGGGTGAGGAGCACTGTGGTCAGGATGACCAGGATTATTGCCACGAAACCTTCAGTTTTTATGTAGCCTGCCGTCAGGCCAAGAGAGGCCAGGATCAAAGCCACCTCTCCCTGCGGCATCATCCCTATCCCCAGTCTGAAAGCTTGAGAGATGGAGAACCCACCGGCCCAGGCACCGAACCCGCACCCTAAAACCTTGGAACTAATTGCTCCCAGAGCTAAGAGCAGGTAAAGAAGGGCTATGTCCCATGAAAAGCCGCGGGCATCGGCTTTCAATCCTATGCTTATGAGGAAGATGGGGGTCAGGAAGCCATAAGCGATGGGGCGGAGCTTCTCCACCACCGAGTGCCTCAGAGGGGATGCTCCGAATCCGAGTCCGGCTATGAAAGCCCCCGTGATGGCAGCCAGACCTCCCCACTCCTCCGCCGCACCGGAGAAAAGGAAGAAAGTCACGAAAGCCAGGGAAGCGAGGCTTTCGCCCAGGGGCTGGCGCTGAGTCCACCTGGCCATTGCGGGTATGAGCCAGCGTGCCAGAAGAAAGGCGATCACAATGTAGAGCAGAGCTTTCCCCAGGGATAAAATCACCCTTATGGTAGCTCCAGCCCGGATAATTAGGCTGGTGAAAACAGCCAGCATCAGCAACGCCAGGATATCGTCCACCACTGCAGAACCCAGGAGCCCCATGCCTTCCCGCGTATTCAACCTTTTAAGTTCCAGCAAGGTCTGGGCGGATATGCCCACACTGGTAACGGCGAGGGTTAGCCCCATGTAGACGGAGGTGACAAAATCATGGCCGAATGTGTAAGCTATCGCTGCTACCGTAGACATGGTCAGGAAAAACCCGGCTGTCCCGGCCAGGAGGGCAACTTTTCTGGTCTTGAGGAATTCCTCCAGCTCAATTTCCACCCCCGCTATGCCCATGAGGAATATAACCCCAAGTTCGGCCAGGACCATTATGATGGTGGGAAATTCTCCGTGATTGAAGAAAGGCCAGTGGAGAACGTTCAGCACGGTGGGGCCCAGGATGATGCCAGCTATGAGCTCCCCCAGGACAGCAGGAAGGCGCAGCCTTATAAAAAGCCAGCTCATAGCTTTGGCCACGAAAATGAAAAGGGCAAGAAGGAACAGGAGGGCCGGCAACTTCTCCATTTCAACTCCTCAAACTCAATTTAAGCAAAGTATACCATGAAATTCCAGGCCAATCAAACCCCGGTTGAAGGCCTTCCTACCGGGGACCACAAAGTGCCCTGCCGCTCCATTTTAAAAAGGACTCTTGGGGATACGGTGGGCAAAGCTCCCGCCCCGGAGGGCTGCGGGGATGAGCCCTCCAAGGGTAACCTTAGCTCCCTTCTGGGGCCTGCCCGAAAACTGTTCAGGGGGACAGAAAGGCAAATCCAGAACTAACGGGGGTGAGAAAGGGAGAACCCGGAGGTGCCAAGGAACTCTCCAACTGACCAGTATTCGTTCCCGATGTAGACGATGGGCCTGAGGCGGGCATAATCAATCAGCCCCTCCGGTCCCAGAACATCCTGATCTACCTGCACCGCCACGATCTGCGCCACAAATAGCCTGTGGGAATCAAGGGTCAGTTCTTCTTTAACCCTGCACTCCAGATTTACCGGGCACTGAGCAACAAGGGGCGCTTTCACCTGGGAAGCCTGGATGAGGGCAAGGCCAGCTTTCTTTATTCGCTCCTCCCGTGAGCCGGCTGCGTGGCCGCAAATATCCACTGCCTCCAGCAATTCCCTGGTTGGGAGGTTGACCACAAACTCCCCTGTTTCCTTTATGGCCTGGTAGGACCAGCGGTATGGCCTGACCCCCAGAGTCAGGAAAGGAGGTGTGGTAGAAGCAACGCCCAGCCAGGAAGCCGTGAAAACGCTTACCTCTCCCTGGGCATTTGCGCAGCTTATGAGGGCCAGAGGCAGGGGGTATAAAAGGGAAAAGGGCTTTAAAGCTACTCTGGGCACGTTTCACCTCCCGAACTTTTCTCTCAGCACAAGGAAGCAGAACGCGGGCAGAGCCAGTTGCCTCCTCCACCGCCACGGCTGAACGATGAGCCTGAAGAGCCATTCGAGCCCGGCCTTCTGAATCAACCTGGGGGCTCTCGGGACCACGCCGGCTATGAAATCAAAAGCTCCTCCTACCCCCATAGCCACAGGCACCCCAAGGCGGTGGAGGTTGCGGGCGAGCCATTTCTCCTGGGCGGGGAAGCCAAAGGCGACGAAAAGGGCATCAGGCGAGGCTTCCCTCACCATCCGCACGATCTCTTCCTCTTCCGACGGGGAAGGGGAACCCGGGTAGAATCCCGCAACCCTGAACCCCGGGAACCTTCCAGCCAGGACTTCTGCAGCTTTCTGCGCTACTCCAGGCCTGGCTCCCAGGAAGAAAGGCCTGTAGCCCTTTTCGGCGGCAAGAGCGGCAAACCTCTCAACCGTGTCAACCCCTGTTACCCTTTCCTTGAGAGGGTGGCCCAGCAAGCGGGAAGCCAGGACAATCCCTATCCCATCGGGCAGAACAAGAGAAGCCGAAAGGATAACCCTCCTAAATTCGGCATCGCGAGAAGCGTGCACCACCATCTCGGGGTTAAGGGTAACGACCAGATGGGGAGAGCCGCCCAGGATGAAACTTTCCAGGAGACCAAGGGCCTCTTCGGAAGAGAGATTATCTACCGGAAGGCCGGCTATGTAAACCCTTTCCCTTTGCATGGGAAAACAAAAAATGGGCGGGGCAGGATTTGAACCTGCGAAGGCTGAGCCAGCGGATTTACAGTCCGCCCCCTTTGGCCACTCGGGAACCCGCCCACACACTTCTCAATTATATTATAGCCCATTGCTCCGTCCCTGTCAAACCTGGCTGAAGGGTTCGGAGCTTTTCAACTGGATTGAACGCGGAGTATTTGACGCCCCACGGATAAGATGATACAATGAAACGGGGGAAGGGGAGAAATGAGGAAGGTTCTGGCTTTTGTGGCGCTTTTGCTGGTGGCATCTTGCGCCAGTTCAGGCAATCAACCCGGAGGAGTGAGCCCGGAAGGCCACTACTACCTCGGCCCAAAGGATGCAAAAGTCCTGATTGAGGAATATTCCGATTTCCAATGACCATACTGCGGGCTCCACGTCCGGGTGACGTTGCCGAAGATAAAGGAAGAATACATTGACAAGGGGCTGGTCCGGTATCAGTTCGTCAACATGCCCCTGCGGAGCATCCACCCGGCGGCTCAAAAAGCGGCAGAAGCCGCTCTCTGCGCCGGAAAGCAGGGCAAATTCTGGGAGATGCACGACCTCCTCTTTGAGAAGCAGAGGGAATGAGGCACTCAGGCCTCGCCCCTCAAAACCTTTGAAGGTTACGCAGTGCAGCTGGGCCTGAACCCGGAAAAATTCAACCGATGCCTTCACCAGGGGGAAACGGCTCTCCAGGTCCAGAACGACCTGGCGGAAGCCGCAAGGCGTGGCGTTACAGCTACCCCCACCTTCTTCATAAACGGGAAGAAACTGGAAGGCGCTTACCCGTATGAGGTTTTCAAGGCCATCATAGAGGAGGAATTGCGGAAATAGGGCTTTTGGCTTAAACTTGTAAATTAAGGAGGAAAGGAAAGGATGAGCCAGTTCAGCCGTGAGAAAGCCCTTGAAACGGCAATCCTGACCATCAAAAAGCGGTTCGGGGATGGGGCAATAATGCGCCTTGGGGAAGTGCCCAGGCGCGATATCGCGGTAATTCCCACAGGGTCCCTGGCCCTGGACATAGCCCTTGGGGTGGGAGGAATACCGAGGGGCAGGATAACGGAAATATTCGGGCCCGAAGCCTCCGGGAAAACCACCCTCGCCCAGCACATCATTGCCGAAGCTCAGAAGCTGGGGGGGACAGCCGCCTTCATAGACGTGGAGCACGCCCTTGACCCCAACTACGCCCGGAAATGCGGGGTGGATGTGGACAATCTCCTGGTGGCGCAACCCGATACCGGAGAACAGGCCCTGGAGATTACGGAAGCGCTGGTGAGGAGCGGAGCTGTGGATGTGGTGGTGATTGACTCGGTGGCAGCTCTCGTGCCCAGGGCTGAAATTGAGGGGGAAATGGGCGATGCCCACGTCGGCCTGCAGGCCCGCCTCATGAGCCAGGCCCTCCGCAAACTGGTGGGAGCCATACACCAGTCCCAGGCCGCCCTCGTCTTCACCAACCAGCTCCGCCAGAAGATCGGCGTGGTCTTCGGAAGCCCCGAGACCACCACCGGAGGGATGGCCCTCCGCTTCTACGCCTCCATAAGGCTGGACCTGAGGAAACTTGAGAGCATAAAGAGGGGCGGTGATATAATAGGCAACAGGACTAAAGCCATAGTCAAAAAGAACAAGGTGGCTCCCCCCTTCAAGGAAGCTGAGTTTGACATCCTTTACGACGAGGGGATCTCCAAGGAGGGCGACATCCTGGACCTGGGCGTGGCCTACGGGATAATAGAGAAGCGGGGCACTTTCTACACTTACAGAGACATCAACCTCGGCCAGGGAAGGGAGAACGCCCGCCAGTTCCTCAAGGAAAATCCGGACCTCAGGGATACCCTGGAGGCGCTCATCCGGGAAGCGGCAGGCCTCCCGCCTAAGGAGGCCCTCTTCCGCCAGTAGCTCTGGCCTGCGCTGCAGTCGGAAAACACCCCCTCCGGGTTGAGAAGGAGGGGTTTGACGGCATAAAAGCCCCATACCCTGACGAAAGCCCTCCCGCAGGGAGGGGCTGTTTTATACATCAACCGGCTGCAGCGGAAAGAAGCAGCCGGTTTGCTTTTTAAAAGGAGGCAGGAAATTTGCCGGGCTTTATAACCCGGATCAAGCCAGTTGGCCCTGAGGGCAGAAAAATCTCCATAACCATAGAGGGCTTCCCGCCCATAACTCTGCCTCGCTCCGAAGCCGAGGGCCTGAGAGAAGGCCAGATCCTCACCGATGATCAGGTGCGGGAGCTCCTTGAGAAAGCCGACCTCTCCAGGGCCTGGGAAGCCTCCCTGCGCCTCCTCAGGTTCAGGCCCAGGAGCGAGCAGGAAATCAGGGCCAGACTGAGCCGCAAGTTCCCCCCCAGCATCGTGGAAAAAACCATCGCATCCCTGCGGGAAAGGGGCTTCATTGACGATCGGCTTTTCGCCCGCTACTGGGTGGAAAACCGCAGGGAATTCAAACCATCGGGCTTCAGGAAACTCCGTCACGAACTCCGGGCCAAAGGGGTATCGCCGGAAATCATAAGGGAAGTGCTTGAGGGCATGGATTTTGAAGAAGAAGCCTGCAAGGCAGCCCTCAGGAAAGCTCAGCGCTGGCGAGCCCTGGACGAACTCTCTTTCAAGAAGAAGGTGGCCGATTTCCTGGCCCGGCAGGGCTTTTCCTTTGACATCATTGAAAGGGTGCTGCCAAGAGTCTGGAGGGAAATCCAGCAGGAGGAAGAGAGATGGGGTTGATTTCAGCGATCGCCTTCGCCTTAGCATTGCTGGCTTTCGCCGCAGGCTACGGCCTGAGGCTTTACCAGGAAAGGAAGACCATAAAATCCGCCAGGGAAGAAGCTGAGAGGATAATCAAAGAAGCCCAGGATAAAGCCAGAGAGATAATCCTTGCGGCCAGGGACGAAACCATCAGGATGCGGGCCCAGGTGGACGAGGAGATCAAGAGGCTAAGGGCCCACCTCCACAGCCAGGAAGAAAGGCTCCAGCGCCGCCAGGAGTTCCTGGACCGCAAAGCCGAAAGCCTGGATAAGAGGGAGAAGAAGCTGACCCAGCGCCAGGCCGAAATCCAGGCCATCTACGAGGAAGTGAACCGTCTGAAAGAAAGGGAACTGGAGGAACTCCACCGGATAGCTGGGCTGACCCCTGAGCAGGCCAGGGAAATGCTGCTGGAGAGGATCCGGGAGGAAGCCCGCCAGGAGATGGCCAGGGTCATCCGTGAGGAAGAGGCGAAAGCAAAAGCCGAAGCCGAACGCAGAGCCAGGGAGATAATCGCCGAGGCCATGCAGAGGATCGGAGCGGAAGAGGTGGCCGAACTTGCCACCACCACCATACCCCTTCCCAGCGATGAGATGAAAGGCCGCATAATCGGCCGGGGAGGGAGGAACATAAGGACCATTGAGAACGTGCTGGGCGTTGACCTGGTGGTGGACGATACCCCTGAAAGCATCACGATATCCTGCTTTGACCCCATAAGGCGGGAGATAGCCAGGATAGCCCTGGAAAAGCTAATAATGGACGGTCGGATCCAGCCGGCCAGGATTGAGCAGGCGGCGGAGCAGGCCAGGAAAGAGGTGGAAAACATCATAAGGGAAGAAGGGGAAAAAGCCCTGTATAAGCTCGGCCTCTCGGGCCTGCCCGAAGAGCTTGTGGTCCTCCTGGGCCGGCTCAAGTTCCGCACCAGCTACGGCCAGAACGTCCTCCTCCACTCCAAAGAGCCGCCCCGCCTCGCCGCCATTATGGCTTCCGAACTCAAGGCCGACGTGAGGGTGGCCAAGCTCGGAGGCCTCCTCCACGATATCGGGAAGGCAGTAGACCATGCAGTTGACGGGCCCCATGCCGCCATCGGCGCCGAAATAGCCCGCAAGCACGGCCTCCCCGAGGCGGTCGTGAACTGCATTGCCGCCCACCACGGCGAGGTGGCACCGCAATCAGTGGAGGCGGTCCTGGTTGAAGTGGCCGATGCCATATCGGGTGGGAGGCCGGGAGCCCGCCGGGAAAGCCTGGAAAGCTACATAAAACGCATTGAAACCCTGGAAGCCCTCGCTTCATCCTTCAAAGGGGTTGCCCAGGCTTTCGCCATACAGGCCGGCCGCGAGATCAGGGTGATCGTCAAGCCCGAGGAGGTGGACGACCTGGCCATAATCCAGCTCTCCAGGGAAATCGCCCGCAAAGTTGAGGAGAACCTGGAGTATCCCGGCCAGATAAAGGTGGTGGTTATCCGGGAAACCAGGGCTGTGGACTACGCTAAATGATCAAGAGGATTGAGTTGACCAATTTCCGGAACTACATCAGCCTCTCCCTGGACCTGCCCCCCGGCATAATCATCCTGCAGGGGGGCAACGCCCAGGGCAAGACCAATTTCCTGGAGGCTATTTACCTGCTGGCCACAACCCGTTCCCCCTTTTCCAGAACCGATCATGAGTTTGTCAACTGGTTCGCCCAGGAGAACCCCCTCCCTTTCGCCAGGATCGCCGGGGTGATTGCCAGCAGCGAGGGCGAAACCCGCCTTGAACTGGTCATAGCCGGGGAACCTGGCCCCTCGGGAGTGCGATATCGGAAGAAAGCCCTCATAGACGGGATCCCCAGAAGGCTCATGGACATCCTGGGGCATCTCAGGTGTGTCCTCTTCTCGCCCCGGGATGTGGAGATAGTGGCCGGCTCCCCCGAAGGCCGGAGGCGGTTCCTGGACATAGCCCTCTGCCAGGTTGATCTCAAATACTGCCATGCCCTTGCCCTTTACAACAAAATAGTGGAGAGGCGCAATCACCTCCTGAAGAAGGCCAGGGAAGAGGGCTTCAGGGAGGAAGAGTTCGCTTTCTGGGACGAGAACCTGGTCAGATACGGGAGCATAGTAACCAGGACCCGCTGGGAGGCGCTTGGGTTTATGGCCCCGGAGATAAGGGAGAACCACCTGGCCCTGACTGAAGGGGAGGAAACCATTCAGACCATCTACATTTCTTCCGCCACAGGGGAAGCCATTACCGGTCTCAGCCTCTCATCGCCTCCGCCTCTGGAGGACATTGAGAGAGCCCTGGCCAGGAGGCTCGCGGAGGCGAGGGAAAAGGACCTGGATCAGGGAGCAACCACTATCGGCCCTCACAGAGATGATGTTAAGCTCCTGCTTAACGGCAGGGACATATCAGCCTATGGCTCCAGAGGGCAGCAGCGCTCGGCAGCTTTTTCCCTTCGCCTGGCCGAGATGGCCTTCATTGAGGAGAAGAGCGGGGAAAGCCCCCTTCTGCTCCTGGACGAAGTCCTCTCCGAGCTTGACCAGAAGAGGAGAGATCGCCTTGCGGAGCTGGTCTCCCGGGTCCCTCAGGCTATAATCACCACCCTGGAGTGGGAGGGGTTCCGGAGGGAATTCCTGGAAAGGGCCTGTCTCCTGACCGTTTCTCAAGGAACCGTGCGGGAGTTTGCCCTCTCTTCAATACCACCCCAGTAGCTTGCTGCCCCCTGGTGGAGAAGGTTCAAGGGGAAGTCAGGGGTCCCACTCAGGGGCGGGTTGAAAGATAGGGGTGGAGGGGGCAAGGCCCCCTCCCAGGGGGTTCGGGGATGTGCCCCCGAAAGAACAAAAATTGGGGGTGAGTTGGCAACCCCTGAAACCCGCCCACGAGTGGGAGCCTGAAGCCAGGCTTAGCCGCAATTAACGGGGGTGGGAGAAAGAAAAAAGGCAGGGGGACTCTTCCCGCATCCTCCGGGACAGGAGTTGCCTCACCCACCCCGTGAATTTTTTCCCTGAGGGGACACCCCCCAGGCCTCCGGCATGGGGAAGAAGCCCCCTGCACCCCTTTTCAAGCGACTCAGCTCCGGAGATAAGGGATCGTCTGAGGGCCTTCAGGGAGGACGCACACCCTTGCGCCGGGGCCGTATCGGGCCAGAAGTTCCTGCAACGTTTCCTCTATGGAACGGCAGGGCTTGAGGAGAGCTTCCCTTACCTGGTCCTCCGTAAGGTATGAGCTTTTGACGTAGACCTCGGCCTTGAGCTGGACGAGGGCCTGGATCTGGGCTTCCCACTGGTCCTGAACCAGAAAACCAGGCCGGCGGATTTTTTCCAGAAGCTCAGCGGGGGAGGATGCCATCCTGAGGATGTTCCTGTATTCGCCGTGGTCCGGGATTCCATCGCGGCATTCGGCGGCGATTATTATGCTTCCCCCTTCCCTGACCACCCTTGCCGCTGCCGACATCCCCTTGACCGCCTGATAGAGGTTTATATCCAGCGGGTAGCCAGAATTGGAGGTGATGACAATGTCAAAGGGCTCATCCACCTCCACCATGGCAGAGGAGGCGGCGAATTTAACTCCCCTGGCATGGGCTTCCCAGACATCGCCGGCGAACACCCCTGTTATCTGCTTCTCCCGGTTCAGGGTCACATTGACCAGGAAAGTGGGCCGGGTCCGGGCGGCCACTTCCCTTATTTCTTCCCAGATGGGATTGCCCTCCGTTACCCCCCACGTAGCCCTGGGGTGGTCTATCATCTCGGCCCCGTGGTTCATGAGGATGGTTTCCAGGCCTGCTATCCCCGGAAGCACGGCCTTCGGCCCTCCGGAGAAGCCAGCAAAGAAATGAGGTTCAATGAAGCCGGTCAGGATCCTGACCGAAGCCTCCATGTAGGCTTTATTGACCCAGGCCGGGTGGCCGAAGCTCGTCTCCCCGAGGTAGTGAAGGGGGGATCTGTCGTTGCAGTCGTGCTGGAGGATGGTGTAATTTGAGACAACCTCCGGCCCCAGCATCTCTTCCAGTTCCTGGCGGGTCTGGGGGCGGTGGGTGCCAAGGGCGTTTATGAGGATGATGTTTTCCCTGGGGACGTGGGAAAGTTCTTCCAGGATCGGGGGGAGGACCCTGCGGTTGGGCATCGGCCGGGTTATATCGCTGAAGACTATGGCCACCGTGTCCGAGGGGCGGACAAGCTCCCTGAGGGGAGGGGAAGCAATGGGTTCCCTCAGGGCTTTCCTGATGGCCGCTTCCTCATCCGGAAGGCCGGGGACGAACCTGGGCTCTATTACTTCCACCTCCAGGTCATCGGGCAGTTCTACCCAGAGCCCTTCCTTGCCGTAAGCCAGGCGGACTTTCATCCTTTCCCCCTGGTTCTGGCCACTGCAGCCTTTATGGCGTCCATTATCTGGTAATAACCGGTGCAGCGGCAGAGGTTGCCGGCAATGGCCTCCTTGATTTCTTCCTCCGAGGGCTCGGGGTTCTTATCCAGCAGGGCTTTGGTGGACATTATGAAGCCGGGGGTGCAGTAGCCGCACTGGACGGCAAAGTGCTCAATGAAAGCTTCCTGAATGGGGTGGAGTTTTTCGCCCTCGGATAGCCCTTCAATGGTCTCAACCCTCGCGCCATCCACCTTCATAGCCGGATAGATGCACGAGGTCACGGTCTTGCCGTCCACGATCACGGTGCAGGCTCCGCATTCCCCTTCCTCGCACCCGATCTTCGTCCCGGTGAGGCCGAGCCTTTCCCGGAGCATATGGGCCAGGGTTTCAAAGGGATGAATTTCAACGGTCATTTCCTTTCCGTTGAGAATGAAGGTGATCCTGGGCATAAGTTTTACCTCCTTTACGTGTTTCTGCCACGGTGGGGTATTCCCCCACCCTCGTTTGATCGGGATTTGCCCTGGTTAAGGGTCCTGCTCGGGAGCGAGTCGCAGGAGGGGCATAGCCCCCTCCACCCCCTTTCTGGGGAGACGCCCTCGCAGCCCCCAGCACAGGTGCTCCGCCCCCTGCACCACTTGGTTTTTCCCCACCCTCGTTTGCCTGTGGTTCGCCCACGTTCAGGGTCCCCCTCGTGGCCAGGTTGCAGGAGTTGCCTTCTCGCCCCTTCAGTTGGTTACTCTGGGGGGGACACCCCCAGACCCCCCGGGAGGAGGCTTTGCCCCCTCTACCCCTGGTTTTGTCCACTCGTGGGGGTGCAGGAGGGGACTGCTCGCCCCGATGATCCTCTGGAAAGGGAAGAGGAGCACTCCAGGCCACCGGGAAAGGGAATCGTCCCTTTCCACCCCCCGGCCTGGTCCTATTTCGGCTTCAAGGTTAAGGTGGCCTCGGCATAGCGTTTGACCTGGTCCTTGCTCCAGAGCATCGGATGGTATTCGCCCTTTGCCCATTTCATTATGAAGTCGCCGTAGTGAGGATGGTAGGGATGGCCGGACTGGCCGGTGGTGTGAATGGAGAGGGAGTTGTCCCATGCTCCCACGTCCACAATCTGCCGGTATGAAGGGAGCACCATCACTTCAAAGGGGTGTTCGGGGTCGTAAAGGGTATTGTTCACGGTCTCGGAGCTTCCGCTGACGGGCACAGGGCCACGGTTGAAGAGGTTCTCAATGAGCTTCACCCCCGACTTCCCCAGAGTCTCGTTCCGGAAGAAGGCCAGGTGGACTTTACCCCACTGCCATTTGCTCATGTCCTTACCCAGCCGTTTGGTGAGCTCGTCAACGGCATCCTTGAGGGATTTGAGCAGGATTTCATCCCTGGTTTCGGCAGCGGGGGTGTAGATGTTATCATACCACGGAGAGTCGGGCTGGGAGAGGATGGAAGCCAGGACCTGCATGGTGAAGGATTGGGACTTCATGAAGGCGCTGAAAGCCCTCTTGCCGAACTCATCGCCCAGGATGTTCCGGAGGAGGCTGAGCCTCACAGCCTCAAAAATTGTAGCCCCGACCGATTCCGGCTCAGCCCGACGGTCCCAGTTCTTCAGGATCTCCAGGGCTTCCTTGAGGCGCGGGTCTTCCGGGGAAAGGGTAACAAGGTGGGGGATGACTTCGTCAGCATGGAGGATGTAGGAATCCATGTGCATGGCCTTGAAGTCCTCAATGCTGAGCTTGTCTCTGGAAGTTATAAGGTTAACTATGCGCTGAGCCCTGTAACCGCGGTTCCAGTCGCGGGCGATAAAGTAGGGGAAGTCGGGCTTGACCACGGCATTGTTCGCCGTGACTATGTAGCCTTCGGGCGGGTTGAAAGTGCGGGGCAGTTCGTCAAAGGGGATGTAGCCGGTCCATTCGTATTCGCTGTCCCATCCGGGCGCAGGCACCGAGCCATCGCCCTTCTTCCGGATGGGGACCCTGCCCGGCATCTGATAGCCTATGTTGCCGTTCACATCGGCATAGACGAAGTTCTGGCTCGGGGCGTCCCAGTAGCGGAGGGCTTCCCTGAACTCTTCCCAGTTGCGGGCTTTATCCAGAAGGAGGACCGATTTCATAATAGTGCCAGGCTCAAGGGCTGTCCAGCGGAAGGCCAGAGGCTGCCATCCGTAAGCCCATGTTTCCTCAGTCCCCCCGGCCACATCGTTTATTATGGGGCCGTGGCGGGTTATCCGGACTCTGACTCTGACCGGCTCCTCCTTCCCCCGCACTTTGATCTCCTCCCAGACGATCTGCATATTTTCCCATTTCCCGTCAACCTCATACTGATCGGGATTCTCGGGGTTAAGGCGCTCCACGTAGAGGTCCTGGACGTCGGGGTTAACGTTGGTGACGCCCCAGGCGATGTGGTCATTGTGGCCGATTATTACCCCGGGGCATCCGGCGAAGGAGGCCCCGACCACGTTGTAGGGGCATTCCTCGCTCACGGGCTCGCAGTGGAGGCCAATTTCATACCATATGGACGGCATCTGTATCCCCAGGTGGGGGTCGTTGGCCAGGAGGGGGCGTCCGGTGGTGGTGCGCTTTCCGGAAACCACCCAGTTGTTGCTTCCGATGCCCGGTCCCATGCTCAAGATCTCCAGAGCTTCCCAGGGTATGCTTTCAAGAGTTGTCTCGTTCAGGGCGATGGGCGTTTCAGGAGCGGAGGAAGAGGGACCGGTCTCGGGATGGGGGACTATGACCGGCCGGTCGGGAGGGTAAGGGAGGTCTATGTCCCTGAGGCGGGCCGAGCCGATTCGGCTCATGAGTATGGCCCTGAAGATCTCGTTCTCCCAGTTTCCTCCCAGGTTCCAGGCCATGACTTTCGCCCAGGTTATGGTGTTGTAGGGGGTCCAGGGTTCGGGTTCAAATTTCGCTCCAATGAGGCCCAGGATGGTGAACTCCAGGCCCAGCCTGCCCCTGTTCTCCCTGAGGTAGGCGTTGACCCCTTTGGCGTAGGCTTCCAGGACTTCCCTCACTTCGGGGTCAAGCTGCTCAAGCTCTTTCGCGGCCGTCCTGTGCCAGCCTAAGGTTCTTATGAACCGGTCGGCGCTGAGGGTTGCCTCGCCGAAGATTTCCGAGAGCCGCCCGCTCCCTATCCTTCGCCAGTATTCCATCTGCCAGAAGCGGTCCTGGGCGTGGACGTAACCCTGGGCGAAGAAGAGGTCGTGGACGCTGGAGGCATAGATGTGAGGCACCCCCCATTTGTCCCTCACGATGGTTACCGGGGCCTTCAGCCCTTCCAGGGTTATGGTCCCGCTGGTTCTGGGCCATGGCCTGCGGATGGTGTAATAGAGGAGACCCGAAAGGGCCAGCCCCAGCATTACGACCACTGTCACGATGATGGTTGCGATTTTCATCCCTCTGCTCATGGTGCCCTCCTTTGGGTGTTGAGTTGGCCGCATCAGGCTTCTTTGCCCGGATTGAGGGGAAAAAAGCGGGGGGACACCTCCCAGACCCCCCGGGAGGGGGCATAGCCCCCTCCACCCCCTTTCTGGGGAGACACCCTTGCAGCCTCCAGCATGGGTGCTCCGCTCCCTGCACTACTCGGTTTTTCCCCACCCTCGTTTGCCTGTGGTTCGCCCACGTTCAGGGTCCCCCTCGTGGCCAGGTTGCAGGGGTTGCCTTCTCGCCCCTTGGTTTGTTTTTGCCGGGGGGACACCCCCCAGACCCCCGGGAGGGGGCATAGCCCCCTCCACCCCCATTTGATTTGTTTTTCCCGGGGCACATCCCCCAGCCCCCCTGGGCATAGGAGCTTTGCCCCCTCCACCCCCGTTTGCTCATCCTCTCATCCTCCTGAGCAGGCTTTCAAGCCTTGTGGTGTCTTTGTAGAGGAGCTTGGTGAGTTCCCGGCCTGCATCCAGGAGGAAGTAGTGGCTTTCTCTGCCGAGGCAGGAGGCCATCCTCCTAAGGGCTACAGTTATAAGGTCGTCGGAAGGAATGCCAGGGATGTTGAGGATGGTGCGGAGGAAGTCAAATCCAGACTGGGCAAACTCCCTCACTTCTTCGTCGGAACATCTCTCCACCAGGCTGAAAGGCATGGGAGGCTGAGGCGGAAGCTCCTGGCGGATGCGGTCCTGACGCTTGTATCCCACCACCACGACCGAGAACTCCACAGGAAGCAGCCTGTTTTCTATCTGGTCCTTTATGTATTCTTCCGGGAGCTCCTGGGCTGCTATTAGTTGCCTGACGGGCGAGTCGCTCTGGATTGAGACATTGTAGATGAAGCCGTAGACTATGCTTCCGTCCTGCGTCAGGACCCTGACGAAATCGCCAAAAGAGGGGATGTCATGGAGGAGGGTCCGGCAGCCGGCGGTGAACTGGGTTGTGTTGGCCTGGATAACCCTTCCGATCTCCTGCCCCATCTTATATCAACCTCTTCCACCTTTCCTTTGGTGAAACCCTGGGGACAAGCCCTCTCCTCAGCATGGCCTGTTCAATCATATCTTCAAGGCCTCTCCTCTCGCTGGATCTTATCACGGCCAGCTCATGAGCTCTCTCCAGAACGTAGGGGTAGCCTCTGGTGTGCTCGCTCTGCCTGATGACGGCGCTCTGAACCAGGGCCACGAAGGCTTTGTCTTCAGCCACCCAGGCGGGCACTTCAATCCGGGCTATTTCCTCCCCGAGGTTCATGTAGAAGAAGAAAATGCGATGCTCGCCATAGTAATCGTTGAGGGGTGAAGGGCTTTCAAAGAGGGCGGAGCGCCATCCCGGTGGAAGGAAGGCGAAGAGGGTGGCATCGGTCAGGCGACCCCAGGGGCGCCGGTGGGTTGGCTCCTTGAAAGGCTCTTCCCCAAAGTGCGCCAGCCTCAGCAGGTCCACCACTTCGGTGTAGCGGGGGCGGCTTATGAAGCCTGCCAGGATGGCCCCAGCCCGGCGGATCCTCTCCATTTCCCCCACGTAAGCCTTGATTTTGTCCAGGTGGAGGTTCCTCTCTTCTTCCAGAACCCAGAGGAGCAAAGTTCCGTCGGCCAGGGCCACAATGGGGATGTTCTCCTTCCGGGCTCTATCGGCCACTTCTTCTGCCCTTTCCGCGAGCTCCCTCAGTTCCGCCAGCTCCCTCCTGACATCCAGCAGGTTTCCCTGAACCAGGCGGTTGCCTTCGTAGAGGTCCTCATCCCGGTAGTAAAGGAAAGGCATGCTCCTGGTGGTAGGGGTTTCCCCACTGTTCTCCCGAAACACGATGCTTCCCACGTTTATAAGGTAATAAAGGGCAATGCCGTGGCGGTCGGGCTGGATCTGGGATCCATCGGCGGCGATGGCAAAGAAAGAAGGGGGCGCAGGCTTCGGCGGCTCCTGGTGGTCAATGAACTCGGTGGAGGGGATGGCTGCTCCCACTTCTCTGGCTTTGGTCCTGAGTTCAAGGGCCGAGAAGGAATAGCTTTTGAGGAGCTCGCGGGCAATGTCCACCACCTTTCGGCGGCGGGCCACTTCTCCGGCTATCTCCTCAGCCATCTTTTCCACTTGGGGGACTAAATGAGGGAAAGAAAGGCCCATCGTCCGCCTCCTTTCTAATTTTAGCACATGGTTGTGCCGATCGGAAATCAGCCTCCCGGGAGCACAGTGCTTTTCAGCACTCTCGCATATCCAGGCGATGGGAGAAAATAGAGGGATCCTCACAGGGGCAAATTGGGGGCGAGACACCCTTTTGAGGGACTCTTCCCGCAGTTACCGGCCCCCTGGCGGGAGCATGGCCCTCTCAGGTCGCCCGCAAGCTGCGGGATTTCTTCAGAAAAGGCATGGGCTTCACAGGGCGAAAGCTTCTCTCAAGCCAGGTCAGAGGGTTGACGGCCACGCCGTTCACCCTGACTTCCCAGTGGAGGTGGGGGGCTGTGGAAAGGCCTGTGTTCCCAACCCTGCCGATCATTTCGCCTCTCTTTATCTCCTGCCCCTCTTCCACCGTTATCTCCGAAAGGTGCAGGAAGCCGCTCATCACCCCCGCCCCATGATCCAGGATGACCATCTTGCCCCTCAGGGTCAGTTCCCTGGCCAGGATGACCCTGCCAGGAGCAGGGGCGTAGACGGGCGTGCCTTCCTTTGCCCCGAAATCAACTCCATCGTGGAAGCCGGAGGGCGGTCCGGAGTTGTATGCCCTCATCAGGCCGAAAGGGGAAGTAACCCGCATTTCCGCAAGGGGAGGGGAGAAGGGGAAGAACCAGAGAGGCCTGCCGGAGAAGGTGGAGTAGGCCCTGGAGACGACCTCCCTTTCCCTTTCCACGACTTCGGGCGTTATCAGAGCCGCTTTCTCCGCCGGAAGCCGTATCCTCTCCATAGGGTAAGCTTTCCGGGCCACCCTCACTTTTGCCATCCGGCACAGGCCGGAGGGCAGGCATATTTTCAGCGGATATTCCCCGGGCCTGGTAAGGACATGTATCCCCGCGAAAGCGATCCAGGTTTCCCCATCCTGAACGAAACGGAGCTTCTGCCCTGCTATTTCCCCCTCAGGGGGATCGGACAGGCGAGCTCTAACGGTTATCACAGCCGCCTCCCCGGGCACAAGGGGGTTCGGGGCAACCTCAACCGTGAAGGAGGGGCTTGAGGCAAGGCTTATGGCCGCAGCAATCAGGAGGCTAAGGAACCTCAAAATCCAGCTCATCCCCCACCTCAACCTTGTCCAGCAGGGAAACATGGCCTTCCAGGTAAAATCGTGCGGGTCGGGATGGGAAATACCAGGGGCGGAAAGGGAGGGCAAGGGCTTTGTCCACAACCACTTTCTCCCGATTGAGCCATATCACCGCCAGCGGAGTGAAGACGAAGAGCATGTGGATTCCGGAGCCGAGGCGGCTTTCCCCACCGTTCACAAAGAGGAGGGCTTCATCGGGATTGAGGGAGCGGCGGAACATGAAGCCGAAGCCTTTCTCCAAGAGGTTCCGGCAAAGGCCGGCCTTTTCGGTTAACGTTATCCCCCTGGTGCGATTGAAGATGGGAACCAAAGGCCTGGCCAAGGTTCATTGCCCTGAAGCGGGGTTTTCCTTCAGGAACTGCACCTCTAATGCCTCCCTTGTTTCCGGGGTGATGGCGGCTTCTTCGGATATATGGTGGCCTGCAACCCACAGGATTTTCTCATCGTCCACCAGGAGGGGCCACCTGTCCCGCAGATACCGGGGTATTTTCTCGTCAATCATGAATTCGTGGAGGGACTTGCTACCCCCTTTCAGGCCGATGGGTCGGAAGCGATCTCCGGGGCGGCGAGTCCTCAGCCGGAGGGGGCCGGTTATCTTGCCCCGATCGAGGAAAGCGCGCCAGGGGTCGGGATTGCGTTCCCAGCCGGGAGGGAGCTGAGAGAAGGGAACGAAGGAGGCTGAGACCTTCCAGCCCGTCCGCGGGATGGGGGTCTCTCCGGGGATTTCCAGGGGAAGCTCTTCCCCTCCCTCCAGGAGGGGGAGGTCCTCAGATGGAGCAAATCCTTCTTCCCCGATGAAGAAAATTCCATAGCCTGTGACGAGGACCAGGCCCTGGGGGAGGGTAACTTTGACCCCGGCTCTGCCTTCCAGGATCGCCTTGCGAGCTTCCTCAATGTGGAGCCAGCCTATGTCCCTGAGGCCGCGGCGCATCCGCCTCACCGCTTCCCTCAGGGTTCCCCTCTGCATGGCGGGGTGCAGGCTCTTCCAGCGGGACAGGGAAAAGACAACGCCTTCCTTTTCCTCCCGCTCCACCACTTCATGCCAGCAGGCTTCCACCTGACGGCGAAGGAAATCGTAATCGTCGGCGAAGAGCTGGGCCGAGCGCCTGACCAGTTCCCGGAAGCGAGGGTTGAAGGTTTCAAGGTAAGGGATGAGTTCGTGGCGAAGGCGGTTGCGGAAGTAAGTGGTATCAAGGTTGGACATGTCAAAGCGGGGAGCGAGGCCGTGCTCGCGGCAGTAAGCTTCTATTTCAGCCCTGGTGACCTCCAGGAGTGGCCGGACGATCCAGAGGTCGTATTCCTCTCCTCCCACCACAAGGCGCGAGCGGGGGAGCATTCCCCTCAGGCCCGCCAGCCCCGAGCCCCGAACCCAGTGCATCACCACCGTTTCCACCTGATCGTCGGCGTTGTGGCCGACGGCTACTGTTCTGGCTTCTTCCTTCAGGGCAACTTCGGCCAGGAATTTGTAGCGAGCATAGCGAGCAGCTTCCTCCAGGCTCATCCCCATTTCTTCCGCCAGGGCGGGAACATCCCTGGCCTCAATGGTGCAGGGCAGGCCCCATTCCCCGGCTATCCTCTCCACGAAGGCCGCATCCTCATCGGCGGCTGCCCCCCTTATCATGTGGTTTAAGTGAGCCACGTGGAGTTTTAAATCCCACTCATCCCCGAGGCGCTTGAGGACGTGCAGGAGGCACAGGGAATCGGGGCCCCCCGAGACCCCAACGATCACTTTTTCCCCGCGGGAGAAGAGGCTATGCCTGATGGCAAAGAGGCGGACTTTTTCCAGCATTTGCCCTTACATTTCCACCACTTTGATGCCCCTTTTCGCCAGTTCTTCCAGGAATGGCCCCGGCTCTATGCAGCCTTCAGGGGCAAAAGCTCCTTTCTGGGGGATGAGGCCACGGGCGAGCCACTGAGCTCCTATGGAGGCCGGTATGCCTGTGAGGCGACCCATCCTGTCGGCTACGGCGTAGCTTATGGTCCTGGGCTGGCCATCCCTCCAGCCCCTGACGGTGACCCTGGCGCCGGAGCAAGCCACGCCTCCCACCCGGAATATGCCTTCAATTGAGTGGATGAAGCGGGCCATCCTTTCCATCCTGGCCGGGGTGTTTATAAGGCCGAGGGCAGCAAAAATTTCCACAACCCTGTTGTTCCAGTCCGGGATCAGGGCTCCTTTGAGGGTTACCGTCCTGGCCTTTATGTAGCGGGGGATGGTCAGGGGCTCCGGGTGCCCGCAATGGAAAACTTTCACTTTCCCCAGGGGCGGGGGGAACTCAACGGTTTCCTTACCCGTGGAGGCTTTCACCCGGACCAGGCGGCCATCAAGCCAGGTGGGGACTTCGCCGGTGGAGGCGTAGAACACGTGCATTATCACCGCCAGACCCTTTGAATCGGAGGCGCTTCCGGTCCAGGCTATGTGGATTTCTTCTACTTCATCCAGTTGCCGGGATGCGTAGCGGGCCAGGATGTTGGTTATCCCCGGGGTCCAGCCCAGGCCTGTGATTATGGCTATCCCCTTCTGGCGGGCGGCTTCGTCCAGGGCCAGGATCTCTTCCACAGGGCCATAGTCGTCGCAGATGTCCACGTAGTTGACGCCCGCTTCCAGGGCGGCCCTGGCCATGGGCAGGGCGAATTTGTAGAAGGGGCCGATGCATCCCACAGCGGCGTCAGCTCCTTCCAGGACCTTCCGGAGTGAGGTGGGGCTGGTGGCATCCACGAAGGCTGCTCTGGCTCTTTCTCCAAGCCTGGAAGCCATTTCTTCGGCGGCTTTGACCCGGTAATCGGCGATGACCACTTCGGCTTCGGAAGTCTGGATGAGGTCGTGGACCACATGGCTTCCCATGTCGCCGCAACCGCCCAGGACAACTATCCGCATGGTTTTCCTCCTTTTGAGGTTGCTTTTGCGGAGGTGCTCCCCCGCAACTTCCCGGCATGGGGGCTTCACCCCCTGCACCCCCGATTTTTAGGAGGCACCCTCACAGCCCCGGAGAGGGGTTTGCTCCCTCCGCCACCAATCCTGCCCCGTTTGACTGGATCTTCCGCCAGCCGAATCACATCCCGGATCCCCTTGCCTTGCCGGAGCATCCGGTGCATTTCCAGTGCTTCTGCGCTTCTTTTCAGCCGCTTGCCCCTCTTCTTCAAGGGGATTTTGAAGATATCTTACCAGAATTTTGTTGCTCTTGCAAGGCGAAACTCAGTAAAAACTCCCGTTGCAGGTCGCATAAAAGAGCATAATCGGCAATATCACCCCAAAGCCCCACAAATAGCCCTGTCCTATCAATAGGTGAAAGCAAAGAGCCAAGAAGTCCTGGTTCTTGAAGCTCTAAAGCCTCTACTCCAGTTACTGAGGCTTGTCGGGCATAGAAAACCAGCTCTTCGGATAAAGGCTGCATGCATTGGTTTGCTCCTGTCGGCGTTAGCGTGTGCGGCGTTGGTGATGGGCGAGAGCACCAGAGTATAGGGCGGCGGGGTGGGCGCCGGCACCGGGGTGACCGGGGGCCGCGCCCCCCGCCCCGGGGCCGGGCCCCTTTTGTAGCCACAAGTGTCGGTGGGGCAATTGCGTTGGGCGCAGGCGCCAACGTGGTTCAATACACGCTCACGCAGTGGTCTAACAGGG
>DAOUBN010000215.1:0-6507 GCA_034432815.1 Anaerolineae bacterium
TCAATACGGCAAAATTGCCGGTAAAGTCATTGATAAGGAAACAAGAGAGCCATTGCCCGGGGCATCTGTTTTAATTCAGGGGACAACGCTAGAGTCGCGCGGCCCAACACCTCGCTCCAGCCGACTGCTCCCTCGGCGGCTTCGCTCGCCTCAGTCGCAGCGGCTGAGCTCAGGGCCGTTAGGCGGCTTAGATTACTGGGTGGCCTGTGCTATGCAACCCTTCAAAAGGTTTGTGATACCAAATCAGAAAAAGGTGATGGTATTCGCGCTTTTCGCCTTGATTATGATAGGCGGACTAATTCAACGTGCTCCTCTCATCGAATCGCCGCCATCTCCATCACCTTTTCTGCTAGGTGACTTCTCCTTCACCCTGCTATCAGTGTTATTGTCATTTCCTTATCTGCTTCCTTTGTTCGGACTGAGTTTGGCCGGTGTTATACCTTTATACCGCTTTTCTTGGCTTGTCGTGGCAGGAAATCTCATCTATTTATATCTTCTTTCATGCTTGACCGTATCCAGCCTCAATCGTTACAAGCATAGATGTTCCAAATGGTATTGGATGACAACCTTTGGGATTCCTGTTGTTCTCGTAGCATTATTCCTTTTTTATCCGCGAATCCCATCCTTTTTTATTGACATTGATGATCTACTGTTCTGTTTGGGTATAGCGTTGATTGTGTCGCTTTACCTACATCTATTATTCAGCTTGGGCTTCTTTCTTCATGATAAGGTAATCAGGAATAAGGTCTCAGCCACCTAACCACTCGCTCCATCCGACTGCTCCCTCGCTTCGCTCGGTCGCAGCGGCTGGGCTCAGTGCCGTTAGGCCGCCGTGTCTCTGAGCGAGCCTGTATACCAGGGCGCATGCACAAGTAAAGTAGAGGCGCAAGATGAAACGCGTGTTGAGTATCGTGGGAAGTTTGTTGGGCCTGCTGGTGCTCGTAGGTACCGACACGCCCGTCAATCCCAACCATCCCGCCAACGGTGACCCGCGCACCGAAGCCGTCACCAAGCCCTACACCTGTCCCCACACCGCTGCCACTACCTCCTTCAGCCTTCCATGCTCTGTGGGCAGAGAACTATCCAGAAGGGCAAGGTAGTATTCTATGGCTGGCGGATCCGAGGGATATTGGCAGCCGCCGAGAAGTGCTGCGTTTTGAGCGGGATGCCATTGCCGAAGCTGGTTTGTCACCCAATAGTCGCAAGTTGGCCTTGGTGACTGCCTACTGGAAAACCGCTACGCTCTGGGTAGCCAATGTAGACGGCACTGAGCTCCAGCAATTGGATCAGGCCGCGGCACTCGGAGGACTTTTCTGGGGTCGTGACAGTTGTTTATTAGCCTATAGCATAGGCTGGCGTGAAGAGGTCATGATGCCGAGTTGCAAGACAGGAACCCCCGTCCCGGTCCCGGTGTGGCGGGGAGCTGTTGAAAATGAACCCTTTGTCGCGCTGTTCGCGAAATACACAGATCTTGCTTCCTTCACTGGCTTGTTTCGCCCTGGCAGTTTTCTTACTTAAGCATGGGTTTTCAGGCGCAGGAGCCTCCAAAAGGCATCACTTCGGCATCCCTTGCACTTACTCCCTTTGCCTGTCTTTTGACCCCGATTGATTGAAAAGCCTCGGCACGATTCCGCTTCATTTGACATCGCCCAGGATTCGGGCTATACTTTGTGCGGATTTGTGAACAGGGGGCTTCGCTGCTCCGCAGCGGCGAGGCAGTTGACAGGGTAATGGAGACGTCCTGGCGAGATGGCCCGTCCGGGTCGGACTCAACCACCCGGGCGGGTTTTTAATTTTTTCCGGCAGGCTCATCGCACTGGCGCGGAGGAGGTCCTGGAGGAGGCGAAAAATGGGATGGGGCAAAGCCTCAATCAAATACGCGCTGAAGGCTTACTTCGGCGGATGTTTCGGCTGCCTGGGCGCGCTGAGCGCAATCGCGGCGCTGGTCCTGCTATTAGCCCTGACCCTGGGCCCAAAAGCGCTGGGAGCACTGCAGGAAATCCACCTGCCTTCAATTCCAATCATGCCCCTGACCCCAATCCCCAGCGGACCTGGAGCGGCTCCATCAGGCGAGGATTGCTACGAAACTATAGATGCCTGGGTTTCCAGGAGCGAGTTGGGCCCCCCGGCGACCACTTTTTCCAGAACCGAGGGCATTTTCCCCATCGTTGAGAGCCCCGCAGACTGCGGTCAGGTCAATGCAAAACTGCTTGACTCAAGCGGCAGGATCATCATGGAGAGGACTTACCACATCAGAAGGGGACGCAACAGCTATGGGGATTTCAACCCGTCCAGGGACCTCTCCCCTGGGTCTTACAAAATGCAAT
The DNA here is from genome assembly GCA_034432815.1 of Anaerolineae bacterium. Classification (GTDB taxonomy): domain Bacteria; phylum Chloroflexota; class Anaerolineae; order SpSt-600; family SpSt-600; genus SpSt-600. The sequence goes on from DAOUBN010000215.1 coordinate 2,328, forward strand.
TCTGGCATGACGAAAAATTGCTAAAGGCGGTAAGTCTGACAGTTAAACAGGAGTGAATGCTATGGACAGGAAAATGCATATTGCGCTGGCGGCGATCGCCCTTGCCATGGCGACACTGGCCTGCGGGCTGAGAACACCAGCGCCCACGCCCGGGCCAGGCATAACTTTAACGCTAACCACACCTGCCGCAACCATTACCCCCACTGCTGGCTTCCCGAAACCTCCCTCCACGGCCCGGATAGTTTTTCAGGCGACGGGCTGGACAGTCCCAGGCGCTTCCATGGAGATCTTCGCAATGAACACCGATGGCTCCGGTGTTACCGATATAAGCAACTCACGCGGCGATGATCTCTATCCGTCCTGGTCGCCTGACGGCAAACGGATCGCTTTTGTATCCAATCGGGAGGGCAACCTTGATGTATATGTCATGAACTCTGATGGCTCCGGCCAGACCCGCCTGACAGAAAGTCCAGAGGCCGAATTCAACCCTCGCTGGTCTCCTGACGGGGAGAAAATCATCTTTTCAAGGCTTATAAAGCCTGGGCTTCACGACATCTTCATAATGAATGCGGACGGAAGCGAACCCCTCAATTTAACCAATACGCCTGACATTGATGAGGAATACCCGGACTTCTCCCCGGACGGGAAGCGAATTGTCTTTACCAGCGGAGGGGGCGGGAGAAGGCATGGCATTTACGTCATGAATGCCGATGGGACCGAAGTCCGCCTGCTCGCGGCAGGCCCTTTGCACTTTCCCAGGTGGTCTCCAGATGGAAAATACATCGCCTTTGACGGGGAGCCGGAAGGCTGCAAGTTTGAAATTTACGTGATGAAATCCGACGGCACAGAGATGCGTCAGGTGACCGAACATCCAAAGGGGTGTGGAGGCGCTAACAAAAGGCCTTCATGGTCGCCGGATGGGAAGAAGCTCGTTTATTATTCGGAAAATCGTTTTGAGGGGAGCACCTTTGACATCTTCGTTATCAATGCGGACGGGAGCGGCGAAACCGCCCTGACCCACGGCGTTACCAAGCTCAACGCCGGTGGCCTGAATCCCGACTGGTCGCCATTGCCATGATGTAAGGGGGAAATATCTTCCCTCCATTGCTGTGCTCCTGCGGTTCGCTTGTTTTCGCGGTGGCCGGAGCGATCTTGCCGGTCATCCTGTGCCTTCTGGCGCTGTTGCCCTCAAGATAAGCCTAATCCCCCTCGGAAAAATCGGCGATGGAGACGAAGAAGCGAGGGGTTACCTCGGGAACAAGCTCCTGAATCCTTTCCGCCACGGCTTCAAATTCTTCAAGGCGATATTCCTCTATCCTCCCTTCATCGCAGAGCCTGGCTATCATGGGATCAATGGGGATTCTGGCCAGGAGAGGAGCCTTGAGTTCGCGGGCGATCTCTTCCCCTTTGCTCGGGCCAAAGAGTTCCCACCGGGTTCCGGTATCGGGGCAGATGGCGTAGCTCATGTTTTCCACGACTCCGATTATGGGCACGTGGAGGTGTTTGGCCATCTGCATCGCTTTCTTCACGATCACCCGGACCAGTTCCTGGGGCGATGTCACCAGGATGACGCCGTTGAGGGGCAGAGCCTGCATCACGGTAAGGGAGGCATCGGCCGTGCCCGGGGGGAGGTCCACGATCATGTAATCCAGTTCGCCCCAGAAGACATCTCCCCAGAACTGCTGGATGGCCCTGGAGATGAGGGGGCCTCGCCAGATCACAGCGTCCTCCTCTTTTAGGAGGAAGAGGCCTATGGACATGACCTTTATGCCAGTGGAGCTGACCGGGGGGATTATGCCCTTGGGGGCGGGTAAGGGCCTTTCTTTCACCCCCAGGATCTTGGGGATGCTGGGCCCGGTTATGTCGGCATCCATTATGCCCACCCGGTAGTTGCGGCGGCGGAGGTGGACGGCCAGGAGGGCGGCCACCAGGGATTTTCCAACCCCTCCCTTCCCGCTCATCACCGCTATCACTTTTCCGATGCTGTTGAACCGCCTGGCCACCCCTTCTTCAGGCGAGACCGAGCCCAGCAGCGCCTCCTTCTCCTCAGGGCTCATTTCCGTCAGGACCACCTCCACCTCTCTCACTCCATCCACCTGGCTGAGGGCCTTTTTCACCTCCTCCGCGATGGTCTCCCGCAGAGGGCAGGCGAGGGTTGTAAGGGCGAGGGTCACTTTCACTTTACCGCCCTCTTCCTCAATTTCCCTCACCATCTTGAGGTCCACGATGCTCCGGCCCAGCTCCGGGTCGTGGACTTTCTCCAGAGCTTCCCAAAGCACTCGCTTATCCATTGCGATCTCCCTTTAAATTTTCGGAGCTATGTAGCCCAGGCGCCGCAGTTCTTCTTCATCTTTCCGCCAGCGCCGCTTCACTTTCACCCACAATTCCAGGTAGACTTTCCGCCCCAGGATGATTTCCAGCTCCCTGCGGGCGGCCTGCCCTATCTTCTTGAGCATAGCCCCATCTTTGCCGATGACGATGCCTTTCTGGGAGTCTTTCTCCACGAAAATGGTGGCGCTTATGTAAGAGAGGTCCTCCGAGCGGTCCTTGAATTCATCAATCACCACGGCTACGGCATGGGGAACTTCCTGGTGCAGGAAGTGAAGGGCCTTTTCCCGGATGATCTCGGCGGCTATAAAGCGCTCGTCCACGTCGGCTATCTGGTCTTCGGGGTAGTAACGGGGGCCAGGGGGGAGGTAGGAGATTATCATGTCCCGGAGCTTGTCCAGGTTATCCCCGGTGTGGGCCGAAATCAGGATCCAGTCGTTGAATTCCCCAAGAGCAAGGTAGGCTTCCGTGTGAGGCTTAACCTTGTCCGGGGTAAGCAGATCCATTTTGTTCATCGCCAGGATTATGGGGCTTTTGCACCGCTCTTTCAGGGTCCTGGCGATCAACTGGTCTTCCTCATCGGGGGGCTGGGAGACATCCACCAGGAATACCACCACATCGGCGTCCAGGATGGCGGAGATGGCGGTTTTGACCATGTATTCGCCCAGTTTGTGGAGGGGGTTGTGGATTCCGGGGGTGTCCACGAAGATGATCTGGGCATTGGGCAGGGTGAGGATGCCCCGGATTTTATGGCGGGTGGTCTGGGGTTTAGGGGAAACGATGGCCACCTTCTGCCCCAGGTAGGCGTTCATAAGGGTTGATTTGCCCACGTTGGGCTTTCCGATTATGGAGACGAAACCCGAACGGTGTTCCATCTTCACGCCTCTAACTTGAAGGGATTGAAGTCAGTATCGTAATCGTAGTAATCCTCCCTTTCGGCCTCTTTCAGGAAGTTCACGATCTTGTAGGTGACGGGGGTCATGAGGGCTTCCACTCCGCACTTGAAGACATAGTTTGAGAGGATAACGCTCCCCAGGAGGTTCCAGGGGAGGGCTCCGGCGAAGGCGATGGAGCAGAAGAGGAGGGTGTCAACTCCTTCCCCCACCAGGGTGGAGCCTATGGTTCTGGTCCAGAGCCACCGGCCCCGGGTGAGGATCTTCATTTTGGCCAGGGTGTAGGAGTTGGAGAATTCCCCGGCCCAGTAAGCTATAAGGCTTGCCAGGACGATGCGCGGGGTCATCCCTAAGATTTTCTCGTAGGCTTCCTGGTTTTCCCAGCCTGGGGCCGGGGGCAGAGCACCCACTATGCTCAGGGTGAGGGCCATGAGGGCCGTGCAGAAGAATCCCATCCATATCACCCGCCTGGATCGCCTGTAGCCGTAGACTTCAGTCAGGATGTCGCCGAAGATGTAGGATATGGGGAAGAGGATTGTGCCTCCATCAAAGGTGAAGGGCCCCAGGAGGAGGATTTTGCTGGAAGCTATGTTGCTTATTATGAGGACGGCCACGAAGAGGGCCATTATGAAATCAAAGAAGCGGTAACTTCTCTGCACCGTTACCTCCACATATTTTTTCCCCACCCTCGTTTGCTGAGGGTTCGCCAGGGTTCAGGATCCCTCTCGTGGGCGGGTTGCGGGAGTTACCTTCTCGCCCCTTCAATTGATTTTTCTGGGGGGGACACCCCCCGGACCTCCCGGGAGGGGGCTTTGCCCCCTCCACCCCCATTTTAGGGGGCACCCCCCAAGGCCCCCCGGCATGGGGGCGTAGCCCCCCTGCACCCCTGATTTTCCCCCACCCTCGTTGGCTGAGGGTTTGCCAGGGTTCAGGGCCCCTCTCGTGGGCGGGTTGCGGGA
>DAOUBN010000216.1:0-3673 GCA_034432815.1 Anaerolineae bacterium
AAAAGTAAAATAAGGGGTGGAGGGGGCAAAGCCCCCTCCCGGGGGGTCTGGGGGGTGTCCCCCCAGAGAAACCAATTAAAGGGGCGAGAAGGCAGCTCCTGCAACCCGGCCGCGAGTGGGACCCTTAACCCCGGCAAATCCTGAGCCAACGAGGGTGGGAAAAACAGGGGTCCAGGGGGCTACGGGGGATGTGTCACCCATTCAAGGAGGAGGAAACATGCCGGCTATAGATATTTCCGAGCACGTCTGCATCCACTATGAAGAGGTGAACCCCGCGGGTTCGCCTCCCGTTCTCCTTCTGCACGGCCTCGGCTCCGCCGGAGCTGACTGGCTCTTCCAGTTTGAGGCCCTTTCCGGAGCCGGGTTCCGGGTCCTGGCCCCTGACCTGAGGGGGTTCGGCCGCTCAAGCGCCCCTCCGGAGGTCACGGTGAAGGCCATGGCCGACGACATGGCTCTCTTCCTCCAGAAGCTCAACGCTCACCCCGCCCATGTGGTAGGCATCTCCATGGGCGGGACAGTGGCCCTGCAGCTGGCTCTGGACCACCCCGAACTGGTCGGCAAGCTGGTTCTGGTAAACACCTTCGCCAGGATGAAGCTTGCGAGCCTGAGGGATGCCCTTTACCTTTTCACCAGGCTCCTTTTGAGCTCCTTTATGGGTCCTGAGAAGCAGGCGGAGATGGTGGCCAGGCGGGTTTTCCCCAGGCCTGAGCATGAGACCCTGCGCAAGAACCTCAGGCAGCGCATCCTCCACACGAACCCCTGCTCTTACCGTTCGGCTCTCAAATCCCTCCAGAAATTTGATGTCTTCCACCGCCTCGGCGAGCTGAAAATGCCAGTCCTGGTGGTCACGGGAGCGGAGGATACAACCGTCCCGCCCAGGGTTCAGGAGGAGATGGCCAGGGCTATTCCCGGTGCCCAGCACGTGATAGTAGAGAGAAGCGGCCACGGGGTCATTGCCGATAACCCCGAGGCTTTCAACAAGATCCTGCTGGAATTCCTCACTGGAGCCTGAGGCATGGTGGAGATTGAGGGGCTTGCTAAAGCTTTTGGCCGGAGGGAGGTTTTAAAGGGGGTTGACCTTAAGGTTGAGGGAGGGGAGTTCGTGGTCATAATGGGGCCCAACGGGGCTGGGAAGACCACCCTCCTCCGGATAATCTCCACCATCATCAGGCCCGACAGGGGCAGGGTGAGGGTTTGCGGGTTTCCAGTTCCGGAGAAGGCACCGGAAGCCCGGAGCAGGATCGGCTTTCTTACCCACAGCCCTTTCCTCTACGATGAGCTTACGGCCAGGGAGAACCTCTTATTCCACGCGCGCCTTTTCTCGGTGCGGGAGCCGGATAAACGCATAAAGGAGCTCCTCGAGTTGGTGGGCCTTGAGGATAGGGCAGAGGAGAGGGTGCGGACTTTTTCCCGGGGTATGCTCCAGAGGCTGGCCATCGCCCGCGCCCTCCTTCACGACCCTCCCCTCCTCCTCCTGGATGAGCCCTTCACGGGCCTGGACCAGAAAGCCGCCGGCGTGCTCCTGGACCTGCTCAGGCGCTTTCCTGGGGAAGGGAAAACGGTGATAATGACCACCCATCAGGCAGATGAGGCCCTCACCCTTGCCTCCAGGATCCTCATCCTGAACAGGGGGAAGTTCGCAGCGGAGTTTGCGGGAAAGGAACTCGGGCCGGAGGATTTCCGGAAGCGATACGCCGAGCTTATATCTCGGTAAAGAAAAGGGGCGGGCTCAGGGCCCGCCCCGGTGTTCCCCTTCTGTTTCTTCATTTAGAAAGCGTAAACTTTGTCCAGCTCCTCATCTGGCACATCCCAGACCACATTGTGAGGCGGGAGCGGCTCATACTTCATGAATTCGGGCATGCGGTCATGGGCCTTGGTGAAGCCGGCGGCCTCGTTGAAGAGCCTCTCCTTCTTGAGGACATCAAGCCCATACCTGGTGACGTCATCCGCGGTCCAGCTGGTGCCCAGGACGCCGTTGCACTCCTCAATGAGGCCCTCAAAGCCACTGGGAATGTCCAGAATGGCGAAGGCGATGAAGAGGCAGTGGCCGGTGGAGTCAATGAAGGCCGTGGTGGCCTGGAAGTTGCGGGAGAGCTCCGCCTTCCTGACATCGCGCGGGTCAACTTTGCCGCCCACGCTCAGGATCTCCGGGGCGATGGTATAGCCGGCGGTGTGGTCGGCGCCCATGGTGGAGGTGGCGTAGGTGACGCCGATACCCTTTACAGCGCGAGGCTCGTAGGCGGGCATGTTCTGGCCCTTCACGCCGGGAACGCGGGTCCATCCGAAGGCCCTGCCGGTGAAGGCGGCGCCGTTTCCAATGATGCGGCCCAGCGGCGTCCCCTTGCGCACTTCCTCATCCAGCAGGCGGATGGCCCCTTGCCAGTCGCCGAAGGGCAGGAGCCCGGCATCCATAGCCACCGCGATGGTGCCGCCGGTCTCAATGGTGTCAATGCCGAGGTCGTTGCAGAGCCAGATGAGTTTGCCGATAGCATCCAGGTTGTCAATCCCGCAGTTGGCCCCCAGCGCCCAGGTGGATTCGTATTCAACGCATGAGACTATCTCCTTGCCCTGCTCGTCGTAGTAGGTGTTGGAGCACTGGATGACGCAGCCGGGGTGGCAGGCGTGGTTGTAAAGCTCCTTGCCCAGGCGCTTCTTGTTGTTCTCAAAGATAGCCTCGCCCGAGGTAGCGGCGGCACCCTCAAAGCGTCCCTCGCGGAAGTTCCGGGTGGGGTAAGCGCCGGCCTCGTTCAGGATGTTGACCAGGACGGCGGTGCCGTAGGTGTTGAGGGCTCCCTTGGGCTTGGTGATGTCGTGGGTGCGGAGGGCTTCCAGGAGCTTCTTCCGGCCCTGGTCAAAGAGATCGGGGTTGGCGATCTCAACGCCTGGCCCGCCCTCGTCATCCACAATGATGAACTTCACTCCCTTGGAGCCGAGGACTGCACCGGCGCCACCACGGCCGGAGTAGCGGCTCGGCCTCCCTTCAATGTCGTTGAAGCAGACGCCGGCCATGGCCATCCTCATCTCTCCGGCCACCCCGATCCCCATGATCCCGATCTTGCGGCCGAAACGTTCAAAGAGCTTGGGGTAGACTTCATAGAGGCCCTTGCCCACATACTCATCGGCTGGCTCAAACTTGACGCCATCCTTGGAGATGTGGATGAGCCAGAATTTCCCGGGCTCTTTGGGGTAGCCCTCAATGATCACGCCCCTTATGCCCAGGCGGGCGAGGCGCTGAGGCCACTCGGAGCCGGCGTTGGTCTCCTTTATTCCACCAGTAAGGGGGGATTTGGTTCCGACGGAGACCCTACCGCTTGTGGGAGCATTTGTTCCGGTTACAATTCCGGGGGCCAGAACCACCTTGTTGTTGGGGCCAAGGGGGTGACAGGTAGGGTCAACTTCATCGTAGATTATTGAGGATGTCAGAGCTCGCCCCGCCAGGTATTTATACTTCTCGGGGAGGTCTTCAAACCTGGCGGAGAGGTCGGTCATGTTTATCCTGAGCAGCTTCGCCATCTTTCCTACCTCCGTTGGTCTGGGGAACACCGATAAAATTATAAACCAGAAATTCTGAAAAAGCAAGCAACGGCTACCTGCAAATGGGGGAGCATGGGGGCCTGGGGGTGCAGGGGGGCGAAGCCCCCATGCCAGGGGGCTGCGGGGGATGTGCCCCCCC
>DAOUBN010000217.1:0-8029 GCA_034432815.1 Anaerolineae bacterium
GTTGCCACCTCCTGAAACCCGCCCGCGAGTGGGAGACTGAAGCCAGGCTGAGCTGCAGGGAACGGGGGTGGGAAAAGAGGGGAAAAGGCTGGGGGACACCCCCCGCAGCCCCCCGGCAGGGTGCCCTTGCCCCCTGAACCCCCTTTTATGTTGCTTGTTTGCTGGATTATTGAGAACTCTGCTTCGCCTCCCCCTGGTTGCTCGCCTCCGGGAAAAGTGATATACTTTCCCCAGGAGGTGGGCAATGGTGGAGGCGAGGCTTTATCAGAAGCTGGAGGATGGGAGGGTCCAGTGTAACCTCTGCGCCCACCGCTGCAGGATAGCCCCGGGCAAGCTCGGGATATGCGGGGTCAGGGAGAACCGCAATGGCACTTTATACACCCTCGTCTACGGCAAGGTTATCTCCCAGGCGGTTGACCCGGTGGAGAAGAAGCCCCTCTTCCACTTTTACCCCGGAACCACCGCCTTCTCCATAGCCACCGTGGGGTGCAACTTCCGGTGCCAGTTCTGCCAGAACTGGGAAATATCCCAGATGCCCCGGGAGGAGGGCCGCATCATCGGCGGAAACGTTCCCCCGGAAACCATCGTCCGCAATGCCAAACGCTACGGCTCCCGCAGCATAGCCTACACTTACACCGAGCCCACCATCTTCTTTGAATACGCCTACGATACCGCCGTCCTCGCCCGCGAGGAGGGGATCGCCAACATCTACGTGACCAACGGATACATGACCCCGGAAATGCTTGAGGCTTTCCACCCCTACCTTGACGCCGCCAACGTGGACCTCAAGGCCGGCAGGGACGAGTTCTACCGCCAGTATTGCGGGGCAAGGCTCCAGCCAGTCCTTGATTCTCTGAAGAAGATGAAATCCATGGGGATATGGGTTGAGGTCACCACCCTCGTCATCCCCGGCCTGAACGACTCCGAAGAGGAACTGCGCTCCATCGCCGAGTTCATCGTCAAAGAGCTGGGGCCCGAGACCCCCTGGCACGTTAGCCGCTTTCACCCCCATTACAAAATGCTGGACCGCCCTCCCACGCCTGTGGCAACGCTCCACAGAGCGCGGGAAATAGGCCTCAAGGTAGGCCTCCGCTACGTATACGAGGGAAATGTCCCGGGAAGCGAAGGGGAGAACACTTACTGCTACAACTGCGGCCGCCTCCTCATACGCCGCTTCGGCTTCAGCATCCTGGAATACCGGATCGCCAATGGCCGCTGTTACAACTGCGGAGCTACCATTGACGGAGTCGGCCTCTGATGTATAAGGTGAACGTCTCACGCCAGGGAGCTCGCCTCACCAGACCCTTCACCATGATTGAGCTGGCCTACATTGAGGATTTCTCCGTCTCGGTCTACCTCTGCCAGGGAACCCTCGCCTGGCACAAGCACCTGGACCAGGACGAGCTCTTCCTCGTCCACTCCGGAACCATTGAGCTGGACACCGAACTCGGCTCCTTCACCCTCAACACCGGGGAACTCCTGACCGTCCCCAAAGGCGTCCTGCACCGCTCCTCCTCCCGGATCCGCTCCGAGGTCCTCCTCTTCAGCCCCAAATTCCTCCCCGATCGCAAGAACGGCCATCGCCTCTCATCCCCGGAGAACGTCCGCCTCGCCAAGGTCAACCTTTACCATCGGAGCCGGACCCTCTCCTCGCCTTACCAGAGCATCCAGCTCGCCCGGGTGGAGGACTTCGCCCTTGGTCTTCTCCTCTGCGAAGGGACAAGCCTCTGGTTTGAGAGGCCCCCGCGCCCCCTCTTCATCATGGTGGTGGAAGGGGAAATCATCGTGGAAAGCGGCCCTGAAACCCTCAGCCTCGGCCAGGCCGATCTCACCGTAATCCCGCCCCGCTTCGGCTATCGGCTCCATCCCCCTTCAAGGAGCCTGGTCCTTACATTCCAGAAAAATCCCCCGCCACGCCCCTGAGGAGGTTGAACCATGGAAAGGCTTGTGGAATGCGTCCCCAATTTCAGCGAAGGACGCCGCAGGGAAGTGATTGAGGCCATAGTCCAGGCCATTGCCGAAGGAGGAAAAGTCTGGATCCTTGATGTGGAATCCGATGAGGACCACAACCGCTCGGTGGTGACTTTCGTGGGGGAGCCTGAGGCGGTGGAGGAGGCTGCTTTCCGGGGGATAAAGAAGGCCGCCGAGCTCATAGATATGGATCAGCACCGGGGCCAGCACCCCCGCATCGGCGCAGCGGATGTGGTCCCCTTCGTCCCGCTGAAAGGGGTCACGATGGAAGATTGCGTGGCTATGGCCCGGAGGCTTGGGGAAAGGGTGGGGAGGGAGCTCGGCATCCCCGTTTACCTGTATGGGGAAGCGGCCACCCGCCCCGAACGCCAGGATCTGGCTTATATCCGCCGCGGCGAATACGAGGGCCTCAAGGAAGCCATCGCCACCGACCCCGACAGGGCTCCGGATTTCGGTCCGGCCGCCCTGGGGAAAGCGGGAGCTACTGCCATAGGAGCCAGGCCGCCCCTCATAGCCTTCAACGTCTATCTCAACACCGATGATGTGAAGGTAGCCAGGGAAATCGCAAAAGCTATAAGGCACTCCAGCGGAGGGCTGCGCTACGTCAAAGCCCTGGGCCTCCTGGTCAGGGGGAAAGCCCAGGTCTCCATGAACCTCACCGATTACCGCCAGACCCCTATCCCGAGGGTTCTGGAGCTCTTACGCCGCGAAGCGGCGCGCTACGGTGCGGCCGTTGTTTCCAGCGAAGTCGTGGGCCTTATCCCGGAGGATGCCCTCATAGATGCCGCCATCTACTACCTCCAGCTTGAAGGCTTTTCAAAGGAGCAGATCCTGGAGAAAAAGCTGGAGAAGATCCGCCACGGAGGTTAACAATGCTGCCCCTGAGCTTTGTCCTGGCGCTCCTTATAGCTTTTTTCCTGGTGGCAGGCTGGAGGGAATCGCAATACATAATCCAGCGCCGCCACCCCGATAAGCCCGATTCTCCGGCCCGCTACGGCCTTCCCTTTGAGGAGGTGGAATTCAAATCAAGGGACGGCATAACCCTCAGGGGGTGGTTCATCCCTGCCCCCCAGGCAAAAGGGACGGTGATCTTCTGCCACGGCCACGCCGGCAGCATGGACCCCGACCTGAAGTATGCCCCCTGGTTCCACTCCAGCGGCTTCAATGTCCTGATGTTTGACTTCCGGGGGCACGGGCGGAGCGGAGGGGACAGGATCTCCATGGGCTACTTTGAGCGCCTTGACCTCCTGGGGGCCGTTGATTTCTTGAAGGGAAGAGGCCTGGACAACATAGGGGTTCTGGGCTTCTCCATGGGCGGGGCTGTTGCCATAACCACCGCGGCCGGGGAGCCATCCATAAAGGCTGTGGCCTGCGATGACACCTTCGCCAGACTTTTGGGAGTCCTGATCCGGGGGATAGGAGTGGTGAACCCGGCCCTGCGCCCGGCGGGTTTTGTGGCCGGCCCTCTCGCCCTCCTCTTCGCCTCCCTGAGGCTCGGCGCCTGGCTCCCCTCGGCCGACCCCATAAGGTGGGTCGCCAGAATATCCCCAAGGCCCCTGCTCCTGATCCACGGGGAGAAGGACGTATTCATAAGCACCAGCGAAATCCTGGCTCTATACAGAACTGCCGGCGAACCCAAGGATCTCTGGATTGTCCCCGGAGCAGGCCACAGAAATGCGGACGAACTTTATCCCGAGGAATACAGGGAAAGGGTAGTTGGTTTCTTTGAAAGGTGGCTTGGAGGCTCCAGTTGAAACGCCTGATCCTTTTGAGCATTGTCCTGCTTTTTCTGTCCTCGTGCGTTAAGGCGGAAGAGCTGGCCCTCTCCTATTCGGGCCCCGTAACTTTGACCATAAAAAGGGGCGAGAAGCTCCCGTATGCCGGGATCTCTTACCTTGGCCTGGGCCCCCATGGAGCCGAAGTCCTCATTGGAGGCCAGAAGGCAGTAAAGCAGAGGGGCGATTCCCTGGACTGGGAAGGAGCCCTCTTGCCTGGGGTTGAACTCAGGCTCCAGACCAGGGTGATAAACTTTGATGACAGGGCCATAAGCTCCGTGGGCATCTTCACCATCAGGATAAGCGAACCCGAGCCATTTCCAGCCCCTCCCCCGAAGGAGGCTCCCCTCAAATTTACGGCCCCGGTTGTGTATAGGGTTAACAAAGGGGGATGGATCCCGGGGACGACCATCAGATACGGGGGAAAAGAAGCGGAGGGAGCAAAATTTGATGGGGTTGAAGGCTACCCTTACCGCAAGGTGGGCGACTCCCTCGTCTGGACCGGCAGGATTAAAGAGAAAGTTTACCTGGTTTTGAACTTAAGGGTCATCCGGTATGACGAAAGCTCCGCGGTTCTGAGCGGCACGGCGGAGATAACCCCCTTTCAATGATGGAGGCGCAGGCATGGAAGGGGCTTTCTTTGACTTTGACGGGACCCTTTTCCGGGGAAGCACCTGGAGGGGAATAGCTCTGCACCACCGCACCACGGGAACCAACAGAACCATGCTCTGGCTTTACCTGTATTCCCACCTCGCCTTCTATCCTCTCTACAAGGCTGGCATCCTCAAGCGCCGCACTTACTACATGATGTGGGCGAAGAACATGTCCTGGACCCTCAGAGGCCTGACTGTTGCCCAGGCAGAGGAGGTTTTCCGGTGGCTGTGGGAGAATTACGTGAAAGGCAGGCTGAGGCCTGAAGTAATGGCCCTGTGGGAAGAACACCGGAAAAAGGGCCACAAGCTGGTTATAATCTCCGGGTCCTTTGAGCCCCTCATAAAGATTGTGGGGGACCACCTCGGGGCCGATGAGGTTATCGGGACGGAGCTTGAGGTCAGAAACGGCAGGCTCACTGGTGGGATAAGAGGGCCTCTGTGCTTCGGGGAGGGCAAACTGCTGAAACTCAGGACCTTCCTGGCTTCGCACCCTGACCTGGACCTCTCCAGGAGTTATGCCTACGCCGATAGCATTTACGACCTGCCTGTTTTGGAGCTTGTGGGCAACCCCGTGGCTGTCTACCCCGACCCTGAGCTGGCAGCCTACGCTGAAAGCAGGGGTTGGCCGATAATCCCCCCTCCCAGCTCGCCCCCAGGGCAGTAATGCCCTTTTCCCGGCCTCTTTCCTGAGTCCGCGCGGAAACAGGGGATATGGAGGGTGACCTGTTGCCAGGGGAAGCGGTTTAGGGGGAAAGAAGGAGGCAGGGGATGGAGCCCCTCTGATTGGTTTTTCTGGGGAGACACTCCTCATGCCCCCGGAAGGGAGCTATGCCCCCTCCACCCCCATGGAAGAGGGAACAAAGGGTCAGGGGAACCCTGTCCTCCTGCCGGGGGAAGTGGTGGGTGTCCCCCGCGAAAACAAAATTGGGGGCGAGCTGGCACTTCCTGAAACCCGCCCGCGAGGGGGCCTCTGAAGCCAGGCTGAGTTGCCGGGAACGGGGGTGGGAAAAAAGAAAAAGACAGGGTGCACCCCCGGGATGGGGCTTTTCCCCTTGCTCTCTCTGGTTTTCCCCACCCTCGTTTGCTGAGAGTTCGCCTGCGCTCAGGGTCCCCCTCGCGGCCGGGTTGCAGGAGTTGCCTTCTCGCCCCTTTGGGAAAAGGAAGGAAAGGGCGGGAGGACACCCCCGCAACCCCCCGGCATGGGGGCTTTGCCCCCCTGCACCCCCCGATTGAAAAAGGGGGGTGGAGGGGGCCATGCCCCTTCCCAGGGGGTTCGGGGGATGTGCCCCCGAGAGAACAAAAACTGGGGGCGAGCTGGCACCTCCTGCAGACCGCCCCCGAGTGGGAGCCTGAGGCCAGGCGTGGCCGCAGGGAACGGGGGGGGGAAAAAAGGCGAGGGGTGCACCCCCGGGCTCCCGGCATGGGGGCTCCGCACTCCTCTTGCGAAACAGGATGCTCTATCTTCGCCAGCGTCCATAGAGATGGGTGAGCTCGGCCAGGCGGGATTTCATTTCGGGGGTTAAAGCACCGGGCAGGGAGCGCCACCGCCAGTTCCCTTCAGGCCGGCCTGGATAATTCATGCGGGCTTCGCTCCCCAAACCCAGAATATCCTGGAACGGGATTATTGCCAGATCCGCCACTGAGAACATGGCCAGGCGGGCCATAACCCAGTTTACTTCCCGACCATCGGAGGAGGTATACCTGCAGAAGTGCTCCTTAACTTCCCCGGGCAGGGAGCTGAACCAGCCTATTGAGGTATCATTGTCGTGGGTGCCGGGGTAAACCACACAATTGCGGGGGTAATTGTGGGGGAGATGCGGGTTGTCGGGGCCAGAACCAAAGGCGAATTGAAGTATTTTCATCCCCGGAAAGCCAAATTGCTCCCGCAGTGCCTCCACCTCCGGCGTGATGAAACCCAGGTCCTCGGCAATAATGGGGACATCGCCCAGAGCCGATTTCAGGGCATTGAAAAGCTCCGCACCGGGCCCTTTGACCCAGCGGCCATTGACGGCAGTGCTTTCTCCGGCCGGCACCTCCCAGTAGGCCTCAAAACCCCGGAAGTGGTCAACCCGCACCACATCTACAAGTTCCAGCACGCGCCTGAAACGGGCTATCCACCAGTCATAGCCCCTTTCGGCCAGGATTTCCCACCGGTAAAGGGGGTTGCCCCAGAGTTGCCCTGTTGGGCTGAAATAATCTGGCGGGACTCCGGCCACCACAGTGGGGCGTCCTTTTTCATCCAGATGGAAGAATTCGGGGTGGGACCACACATCGGCGGAGTCGTAAGCCACGTAGATGGGGATATCGCCTATGATCCGGATCCCCTTTTCCGCAGCGTAAGCTTTCAGCGCTTTCCACTGCCGCTGGAAGATGAACTGGGCAAACTTGTGGAACAGGATCCCCCCGGATAGCTTCCGGCGCACCTTTTCCAGTGCATCCGGATCCCGAAGGGCCAGCTCGGGCTCCCAGTCGCACCAGGCGGCGCCTCCGTGCTCCTCTTTTATGGCCATGAAGAGGGCGTAATCCTCAAGCCAGTAGCCCTGAGCACGGCAGAAATCCTCAAACTCGGACTGCAAAGGCCCATGCTCCCTGAACCTCTCAAAGGCCCGGCGCAGGAGCTTCCCCTTGAAAGCCTGGACAAGGGGATAATCCACTTGGCCCTGGGGGAACTCCGGAGCATCCCGCCAGTCATCCGGAGAGAGGAGTCCTTCTTCGGCAAGCTTTTCGGGACTTATGAGGATATCGGCTCCGGCCATGGCGGAGGGGGAAACGTAGGGGGAATTTCCCACTCCCGGCGGATTAAGGGGGAGGATCTGCCAGAAGGTCTGGCCTGTTTCGGCCAGGAAGTCCACAAACTTGCAGGCTTCGGGACCGAGGTCTCCTATTCCGAAGCCTCCGGGAAGAGAAGAGATGTGGAGGAGCACTCCGCTGCTCCGGACCAGCACTGGCGCCTCCTTTTTTGGTTCAATTTTATCATTTCCAGCTGAAAAACTGAAATGGGAGCCCGTGAGAGCGCTCCCGGACCCTCTTAAGGGTGCTCGGGAAGGGGAAAGTAAGGAAAAAGGCCTTCTCGGGGGTGTTCCTCCAAAGGGGGTGCAGGGGATTACCCCCATGCTGGGGGCTAAGGAAACTCCTGCAACCCGGCCACGGGGGGGACCTTTAACCCCAGCAAACTCTGAGCCAGCGAGGGTGGGAAAAACCGGGGGTGCAGGGGGCAAAGCCCCCATGCCAGGGGGTGTCCCCTGCCTTTTTCTTTTTTCCCACCCTCGCTCCCTGTGGCTCAGCCGGCTTCAGGGGCCCCCTCGTAGACGGGTTTCAGGAGGTGCCAGCTCGCCCCCAATTTTGTTTTCGTGGGGGGACACCCCTCACTTCCCCCCGTCAGGGGGATTCTGTCCCCCTGCACCCCCTGTTTTTCCCCTTTCACGGGGTGAAGGGGGCTCTGCCCTATCCCGGGTGGGCTGGGGGTATCCCCCCGCCTTTTCTCCTCTTCTCCCCACTCCCGCTCCCTGCGGCTCAGCCGGCTTCAGGGGCCCCCTCGTAGACGGGGTTCAGGAGGTGCCAGCTTGCCCCCAATTTTGTTTTCGTGGGGGGGCACCCCCCCCCTCCCCCCCTCCAAGAGCACTGCGTCGA
>DAOUBN010000218.1:0-18006 GCA_034432815.1 Anaerolineae bacterium
CGTCCGGCGCCTGGAACTGGTAGCTGGCCCGGTAAGTGCCAGGCGCGGCCGGCGCGGTGAAACTGACGCTTATGTCGGTCTGCGCGCCAGGGGCCAGCACGGGCACGTCCACCGCCGCTGGACCACTCATTGGGTCACCCGAAATGAAGACCAGCTTCGTCCCCGGCTCCCAGGTGCAGGTCCCGGAGTTGCGCACCCGCCAGGTCTTGACGAAGGGGGTGCCGGGGGCAAAGGCGGTGTTATCGGGGACGGTCACATCGGCCACAAGGCTTGCGCCCACAACGCATGCCACCGTCGGAGAAGGGGCAGGGGTAGGCGTTGCCGTCGCCACAGCCACGGCTTCCGGGGAAGGGAGCGCGGTCGGAGGAACAGAAGGAGGCGTGGTGGGCAGAGGCGTCGCAGTAACCACCACCACGATTGGCCTGCAGGCCGAACTTAGAGCCGCTATGGCCAGAAAGCTTAACAAGCATACCCATTTCTTTGCCATTTTGTTTACTCCTGGTCCTGTTTTGTGGTATAATAGCTGTGGGGGGCAACCCCCATGGTGGCTGATTCGCTCTCTGCCTGCAGGCTTGATGCTCCCCTGCGCGGCATTTGAGGTATGCCCCCTTTGTATTTGTATCCCGCCGGGGCCGGAATTTTTCCGGAAAACCTCCGGCAAAACTCCAGAAGGAGACCTGATGGTTTCGTGGTCTCTGGACTCAGAGTTCATAAAAGCAGTGCACCTGGCGCTGAAGAGATTCCGCAGAGAAAAAGAACTCGGGCAACACCCCCTGACCGCACTGACCGTGACCGAAGAAATACGCCACCAGCATGGCTGGCCCAGCACTCCGCCCGGTCGGGCGGCGGCTCTCCGGGAGGCGCTGAACACAGCCCTCAAGGTGCTGGAGAACAGGGATAAAGAACAGGCCGAATTGCTCTGGAGCCGCTTCTGGCAGGGCAAAAGCGTGATCCAGATGGCCCGGCAAAAGGGCATGGTGGAGAGCACTTTTTATGCTTATCAGGAAAAAGCCATCCGCGCCTTCGCCCTTGCCCTCTGGGAACTGGAGCAGACTGCCCGCTTCCGGACTCAGGAGCGCCAGCGCTATCTGAAACGCAACCTCCCACCCCCCACTTACACCCTGCTCTTCGGGGTGGACGAGATCCTGGCCCGGCTCCGGAAAGCCCTGGTTAGCCCCGAAGGCCCCTGGCTTATAAGCATAGAAGGCCTGGGCGGTCTGGGCAAGACCGCCCTTGCCCACAGCCTTGCCTCCTGGGCTGCAGAAACAGGAGCCTTCGCCGATATCGCCTGGGAAACTGCCAGGCACCCCGTGTTCTCAACCTGGGATGGGATCGTTGAGCAGGACAGAGCCAGCCCGGCCCTGACCCTGGAAATGCTCCTGGTGACCATCGCCACCCAGTTGAACCGCCCCGACCTCCTGGAAAAGCCTCCGCCCAGGAGGGAAGCCTCAATTCGGGCGCTCCTGAAATCGCAGCCCTACCTCATCGTGGTGGACAACCTGGAAACTGCCGCCGATTGCAGGGCGCTCATCCCCAAACTCTGGGAATCAGCCAACCCCACCCGCTTCCTCCTCACAAGCTGCCACAGCCTGAGATGGCACCCCCAGGTTTTCTGCTTCACCCTGGACGAACTGAAAGAAGAAGACAGCTTCGCCCTGATGCGCCACGAGGGGCAGATGAGAGGGGTCCTCCCCCTGGCCGAAGCGGACGAGGCCACCCTCCGCCAGATTTACGCCGTGACCGGAGGCAATCCCCTGGCCATAAAACTGGTGGTGGGCCAGGCCCGCCACCTGCCTCTGGAACGGGTTCTGAGCAATCTGCGGGATGCCGCCGGCAAGCAATATGAAGATCTCTACCGGTTCATCTACCGGCGCTCCTGGGAACTGCTCAGCGAGGACGCCAGGAAGGTCCTGCTGGCCATGCCCACCCTTGCGCCCACCGGCGCTTGCTGGGAGAACCTCCAGGCCGCCACCAGGCTTGACGACGCTCGCCTGGATGCAGCCATCAGGGAACTGGTGGAGATGTCCCTCCTCAACGCAAGCGGGGTCTCAGAAAAACGCTACACCATCCACCGCCTGACCTATACCTTCATCATGACCGACCTTCCTGGAGAGTGGTGAGATGGAGCCACCCTCCCGCAGGCGATGCCTGCCCGCTCCCGCTACGCCAGGGCCTGGGAGTCGGCCTGCCGCCCGAAACGCAGGGACACCCTGGCAGGCCTGCATGGGTTTGAGGACCGGCCAGCGATTGAGGGGAGCTCACCTCATGGCCACAGGGACGTGAACGACCGCCTGGCCTGCCCCGGGATAAACTCACCCTAACCCCTGCCTCTTAAGCGGCAGACGGCGCTGCACCACCGGGTAGAGGGAGAGGATCAGCAGGCCAAACGCAACCGCCGCCAGCGCCAGCTCTCTGGGAAGTCGGGAAATCCCCGCCCCCACGAAGGCTGAAGCCGCCACCCCCGGCAGCCTCCCCAGAATTATCACCGCCAGAAGCCAGGGCAAGGGGATGGGAGAGAGGCCCGCCAGGAAGCAAAGGGCATCATCGGGGAAAAAGGGCAGGAGGAAAGCGATGAAGAAGAACCAGAGGCCTGCTCTCTCCGCCAGCCTATCGGCGCGAGCGAGGGTTTCCTTATCCACTAAGCGCTCCACCAGCGGCCTCCCGAACTTCCTGGTCAGGGTTACCGCCAGGGTTGACCCCAGAAAAACCCCCGCCATGCTGTAAAGGGTGCCAAGCCAGGGGCCGAAGATGTAACCCCCTGCCGCCCCAAGGATCTGGCCAGGTATCGGGGCGAGGAAAACCTGCAGGACCTGAAGGAGGATGAGGGCAAAAGGCCCCCACACCCTGAAACCCAGGAGCAGGCTCCTGGCCTTTTCCTCCGAAAACCAGAAAGGCCATCGCCCCAGAACCAGCGCAAGCAGAAGCAAAAGCAGCAGGAAGGAAATTGCCAGGCTAACGCCTCGGAAGCCAGAAGATGAACCTGGACCCTTTCCCCGGTTTGCTCTCAACCCAGATTTTACCCCCATGGGCTTCCACAATGGCCCTGGTTATGTAAAGGCCAAGGCCTACCCCCTTGGTCTTCTTCTTGAGGGGGGAATCGGCCCGGTAGAACCGCTCAAAGATCTTATCCTGCTCCTCCTCCGGTATCCCTATGCCCTGGTCCACCACGTAAACGTAAACCTTATCCGGCTCCGCCCAGCCGCCCACCCAGACCGTTCCTCCATCCGGAGAATATTTGACCGCATTGCTGACGAGGTTCTCCAGGACCTCCCTTATCCTCTCCTCATCGGCCAGGATCACGGGGAAATCGGGAGGGAAGGTCACTTCAAAGTTGTGTCTGGGGCTCTGGCGCCGGTAATAATCCACCACCTTCTCGGCAATCCTGGGGATCCAGACGTCCCCCATTTCCAGCTTGAGGGCACCGGCCTGGATGCGGGAAGCCTCCAGGATGTTATCAATCATTCGGATGAGGCGGTCGCTTTCCTCTTCTATGGCCGCCAGGCTCTCCTTTATGGTCTTCTCATCCCAGTGGGCATCCTCCCGCCGCAGGGTGCTGGCGTAACCCTTGATTATGGCCACCGGAGTCTTGAGTTCGTGGGATATGGCTGAAATGAGGGTGGATTTGAGCTCCTCCGCCTCCTTCAGGCGGGTTATATCCCTCACGCTCGCAATTATGTTCACTACTTCCCCCTCCTCATCAATGAGGGGGGCATAGGTGATCCCAACGCTGATGCGCCTTCCATCCTCGCGGTGGATTTCCCCCTCAAGGTAGGAGGGCTGTTCGGGGTTGTCGGCTCTGAGGAAGGGGCAATCTCTGCGGCACAGGTCTTTGCCCCCAGCACCCTTCAGGCGCAGGACCTCCCAGCAGGGCTTCCCCAGGACTTTCTCGGGCTTAAGGCCGGTCATCCGGCTCATGGCCCGGTTGAAAACTTCAATCCTCCCCTCCCGGTCCAGGATCATAATGCCATCGGCGCTGTGCTCTATTATGGCATGAAGGCGCTGCTTTTCGGTCAGGACCTCGCTGTAAAGGCGCGCGTTCCTCACCGCTATAGCCGCCTGATCGGCAAAACCTGCCAGTATCTGGCGCTCATCCTCCGAAAAGGCCAGGCCTGTGGTCCGGAAAACGTAGATCACTCCCAGAAGCTCTCCCTCCGCCACAAGGGGCAGAGCTATCACCTGCCGGAGGGGGATCCCCGTCGCCAGGGAAACCGCCCTCAGGCGCATCTCCAGGTAGGGGAGGGAAAGTTCATCTCCCAGGAAGTATATTTCGGCCAGGAAGGGCTCAAAGTAGGGCAGGAGGGCCGGGTCCATCCCGTAGCTCGCCCTCACCCTGAAGACGCCATCCCCCTCCTTAAGCACGATAAGGCCTATTTCCCCGGCCAGGAGCTCGGCCGAAGCCCTGAGGATCAGGCGCAGGAGGGAATTCAGGTCCAGCCGGGAAGTCATGGCCCTGGCTATCTCCAGCAGGTATTCCCTCTGCCTGAGCCGGTAATCGGTGTAGCTTATTATCATGAGTGGTCAACCTCCCTGTGGACCTGGAACCAGTCTTCCAGGAGCCTCTCGGTTTCCTTCAGCCTTTCCTTCTTCTGGGTTTCGTAATAGCGTTCAAGGAACTCAAAAATTGCGCTCTGAACCCTCAGGGGCTCCTTAACGTTTTTGAACTCCAGGACTCCAGCCGGGGCTGCCGTGGTTATGAGGACATCGCCCATCCCTATAAGGCGACCCCACATGCCCATCCTGGTGGTCACGTCCTGCACCGAGCTCATAGGGGCCATCTTGCGTTCAACCCTGGATAGAGGGCCCAGTGGGGGTATAAAAGGAAGCATCGGCGCAATCCGCAGCATTATGACCTGGTTCGGCGTCACAATATACCTCTCATTGGCCCAGTCCCATGCCCTGGTTATAAGCCAGAGCAGGCTCAAAAGCAGGAAGAAGCTGGGGAAGCAGAGCAGGAAGCCCTTCAGCCTTGCAAAGATAGTTAAGGCCAGCAGGATTATCGTAGCAAGGAGCGAAAGGAAAGGGGCCCCGGCTCTCCGGATGAGGATCCAGTAGTGGGTATACCACGTGATTTGTTCGGGCTCCCGCTTCTCCCCCAGGAACGGGTAAACGAAGGCAGGAAGCGATTTTGATGGCTGCTGGGCTGGAGGGGATGGCGCGAACGTTTCCCCCAGCAATACCCTCCGTATCCTCCCCCTCTCCTCGGCCTTCTCCCACTTCAAAGCCCTGGCCTTCTGGTCCTGGATGATCTTCTCCACCTCTTCCGGTCTGCCTATGTCCTGGAAGACGATGGGGCGGGTGCGGGCGGCGGTGGAGATGATGAGGTCCCCCACGCCGAAAAGGGTTTTGGGGAAGCCCTTCTGGATGTCAATTTCCTGAACCCGCTCCAGAGGGGCCTCCTGGCGTGCCGCCACCCTGTAGGGGATGGTCTCAATGAGGGCAACGCGCCTGTTGGTCACGATGTAACGGTCATAACGCCAGTTCCAGATGGCAGTGAAGGTCCAGAGGCCCCACACCCCGAAGGCGAAGAAAAGAAATGTCCAGCACAGAAAGAATTTCATCCATTTAAACCAGGCGGAGAGCACAAAAGACATCAGGAGCGCAGCGGTGAAAATGAGCCACAAAATGAACCCCCAGGACAGGAAAAGGACACACCAGTGGCGGTGGCCGTGCCAGACCGTCACCTCGCCTTCCACCATCCAGTCGTAGCGGGGCGCCTCCCAGAGCTTTCTGACCTCGGGGCGGGGGCGGAGCTTCTTGCGGATCTCCGGCTTCCGGCTCAGGAGTTTGTCAAACTCGCTTTTCTCAATGTAGAGGACTTCCAGGTCGGTCAGGGCGATGACGGTGGCATCCCTTGGCTCCCCCACCAGCAGGGAGGTCTCCCCGAAGGAATCGCCCTCCTTGAGGTGACGCACCGGCCTTTCCCTTCCGAACTCGTCCACGGAGCGGGCTAAGGCCTCGCCGGAAAGGATGAGGTAGTAGACGGGTTTGAGTTCCCCCTGCTCCACTATGCGGGCCTTTTCGGGGAAGCGCTCGCTTTTAGCGATGCTTGCCAGTTCCCTCAGTTCCGCATCGCTCAGGCCTTCAAAGAGAGGCTGTTTCCTGAGCAGAGGGACTATAAGTTCCGCAGCCAAAGGGCTTTTCCCCCTTCTCCACTTCCAGAAGCTTTCTCAGAGCGGCCAGGGCCACTTCCACCATGCCGTCATCGGGCGGGCGAGTGGTGAGGCTCTGAAGGGCCAGGGCAGGCCAGAGAAGAGCCCTGCCCAGACCATTGTGCCCGTAACGGCTTCCAAGCTTCACAATCTCGTAGGATACCATTACCACTGCCGGGATGAGGAGCAGCCTGGTGAGGAGGCGCAGGGGGAGGGGTTGCTTCCCCGGCAGGGCGAAGAGGAAAATTGAAACCACCGCAACCCAGAGGATGAACCCCGTCCCGCAGCGGGCATGGGAGGTCCCGAAAGCCCGCACCGCTTCGGGTTCCAGGGGCGCTCCGTTCTCGTAGGCATTTATGACCTTGTGCTCGGCTCCATGGTAAGCGAAAACCCTCCTGACATCGGGCCAGAGGCCAATCAGGGCTATATATCCCAGGAACAGGCCCAGCCTTATCGTCCCTTCCAGGAGGTTGTTGAGGAAGGGCGATGGTATGAATTTTTCCAGGAGTCCGGCGACCAGGGCGGGGAGGAGGAAGAACAGAGCTACGGCCGCAGCGAAAGAAAGGAAGATCGTCCCCCAAGCCCATGCCCCTTTTATCTCCACCTCCTCTTCCCTGAGGGCCACATTGGCCGAGAAGAAGAGGGCTCTGAGCCCCAAAGCGAAGGCATCCCAGAGCATCACCAGCCCCCTGATGAAGGGGGTCCTGGCCAGGAAGCCCCGGTAGATTCTGGGGTCAAGGGGCTCGGTGTGGAGGAGGATCTGCCCATCCGGGGAGCGGACGGCGATGGCCATGGCTTTTTCTCCCCGCATCATGACGCCTTCAATTACTGCCTGGCCTCCGTAATTCACCGGGAAGCGCCTCCGGGGTGCTTTTCGGCGTAATTTTACCACAGCCCTGCGCCAAGTCAATGTTTACGGTTTAATTTTTCCCGCCTTCAAATGAACAGGGGGTGGAGGGGGACACAGTCCCCCTGGCGGGGGTGTCCCCTGTTCTTTTTCCCCACCCCCGTTTGCCGGGGTTCAGGGTCCCCCTCGTGGCCGGGTTGCAGGAGTTGCCTTATCGCCCCCAATTTACTTTTGAAAGGTGAGAGAAGGTGGGGGGCACCCCCCGCAGCCCCCCGGCATGGTGGCTTCGCCCCCCTGCACCCCCCGATTTTTCCCACCCTCGTTAGCTGAAGGTTCGCCCGCGTTCAGGGTCCCACTCGCGGCCAGGCTGCAGGAGAAGGCTGCTCGCCCCTTGATTTGTTTTCCCTGGGAGGACACCCCCCATACCCCCGGGAGGGGGCAGAGCCCCCTCCACTCCCATGAACCCCATGAATTTGTTTTTCTGGGGGCGCGTCCCCCAGACCTTTATCAGGCTTGAGGGGCTGAGCGGAAGTATTCAACAGTCATCCTGAGGCCTTCTTCCAGAGGAACAAGGGGCTCCCAGCCGAGTTCCCGGCGGGCTTTTTCAGCTTTCAGGTATATTTTGAAGACTTCTCCAAGCTTTGGAGGACCGTGAACGGCCTCGCCTCTGTAACCGGTTAGCTCCTTGAGGAGCCGGAAAATTTCGTTGACCGATGTCCCTCTGCCCCAGCCGAGGTTGTAGATCCCGCACCCCTCTTTGCGCAGGGCCAGCAGGTTGGCCCTGGCTATATCTTCCACGTAGACAAAATCCCTCTCCTGCTCCCCGGAGCCATTGATGACGGGTTGCTCTCCATTAAGCATTTGCCTGGTGAAGATGGCCACGACCCCTGCTTCCCCATATGGGTCTTGCCTCGGGCCGTAGACATTGGGGTAGCGCAGGGAGATGTATTCAATGCCGTAATTGAGATAGTAAAGGTGGAGGTAATGCTCCACCGCATGCTTGCTGGCACCATATGGGTCCAGCGGGTTCACAGGATGCTCCTCATCCACAGGGAGGTATTCGGGCTCGCCGTAGACGGCTCCGCCTGTGGAAGCGTAAATTATCTTCCTCACTCCGTAGCGGCGGGCCAGCTCCAGAAGGTTCAGGGAACCAAGGATGTTGACCTCAGCGTAGAGCGCGGGCTTGACCATTGATTCCCGCACATTTACCAGCGCTGCCTGATGGGATATCACTTCCGGCCGGTGCTCGGCGAAGATTTCCTCAAGCTGGGGAGAGCGAATGTCCACCTGGTAGAAAAGAGCCCTGGGGTGCACGTTCCCGATTTTCCCCGTATGGAGGTTGTCCACCACAATGACCTCATGGCCTTCTTGGATGAAGTGGTCCACCACATGGGAGCCGATGAAGCCAGCCCCTCCTGTCACCAGTATCCTCATGACGCCTCCCTTCCCTGACGGAATCGGTAGAGCCAGTAGAGGGCAACCGAGCCAGCCACCGCTACATTGAGGGAGGAGACCCTCCCTTCCATCGGCAGCTTGAGGAAGAGGTCGCACTTCTCCCTCACCGAGGGCCTGATCCCCCTGCCTTCGCTTCCCACCACCAGAGCCAGGGGGAACGGGGGGTGGACCTGGAAGAGGTCCTGGGCTTCGGGGATAGCTTCAAGACCGGCGATCCAGTAGCCCTGATCTTTGAGTTTTTCCAGGGCCCGGTTCAGATTAGGGACCTGAACCACCTTCAGGTATTCAACGGCCCCGGCCGAAGCCTTCGCCACGGCCGGAGTTATGCCCACTGCATTCCTCTCCTGGATCAAAACCCCCTTGACCCGGGTGGCCTCGGCCGTGCGGAGGAGGCTCCCTACGTTCTGGGGATCCTGAAGGAGGTCCAGGACCAGTACCAGGCCCGGCTCTCCCTGGAGGATCTCATCAAAGGAGGCATAAGGGTAAGGGGAAACCTCAAGGATGACCCCCTGGTGAGAGCCATCGGGTATGGCGGAGTCAAGCCTCTCCCGGGGCATAAAGATGGGGTAGAGGCCGAGGCGGCCTGCCAGGGAGAGGATTTCCGTTACGGGAGGGGAATCCTTCATGCCCTCGGCCAGGATCAGCCGGTAGAACCTGCGCCTCCTGGCCCTGAGAGCCTCCAGCACAGGGTTGCGCCCGTAGAGGAACTCCCGCCCCGGGCTCAGAGGTCTCAGGGGTTCTTCCTTCAGAGCTTTGCCCTTCGCCACCTGGTTCCCTGAGGGGTATCTTCAAGGATTATGCCCAGTTCCCTCAACCTGTTCCGTATGCGGTCGGCTTTTTCCCAATCCTGAGCCCTGCGGAATTCCTGGCGCAGCTCAATGAGGAGCTGAATCAGGGGCACCTCAAGTTCCCCCCTGACCTGCTCCGGGAACTTCTGAGGGATTATGCCCAGGATGGTGTCGCCCAGTTCGGTGTAGAGGCCGTCTATGGCCATCAGGGCATCCCTGGAGAGGGAGCGGTCCCCCGCAAGCCAGGTGTTGACTTCGCGGGAGAGCTCAAAGAGCTCCCCGATGGCCTCAGCCGTGTTGAAATCATCGTCCATGGCGGCCAGGAAGCGGGCCTTGCGCTTGGCCAGGACATCGGCCACATCCTGGGGGATGGGGCCGGTCTCGGAGAAGGGTATGCGCTCCCTCACCTCCCTCACGGTGTTCCAGAGCCTCTCAAGGCCCTTCTCCGCCGCCGATAAGGCTTCGTCGGAGAAATCAAGGGGCGAGCGGTAGTGGCTGCTCAGGATGAAGAAGCGCACGGTCATGGGGCTGTAGCGCTTGAAGAGGTCCTTGAGGTATATGGCGTTCCCCAGGGACTTGCTCATCTTGACCCCTTCCACCGTCACCATGTTGTTGTGCATCCAGTAACGGACGAAGGGGACGCCATAGGCAGCTTCGCTCTGGGCGATCTCGCACTCGTGGTGGGGGAAGATGTTGTCAATACCTCCGCCGTGGATGTCAAAGGGCTGGCCCAGGTATTTGGTGGACATCACCGAGCATTCGGTGTGCCAGCCGGGGTAGCCCCAGCCCCAGGGGCTCGGCCAGCGCATTATGTGCTCGGGCTCCGCCCTCTTCCAGAGGGCGAAATCGGCCGGGTGCTTCTTATCGGGGCTGGGGTCAATCCGGTAGCCCTCCATCAATTCCTCAACCTTCCGGCCCGAAAGCTTCCCGTATTCGGGGAATTTGGCCACTTCAAAGTAGACGGAGCCGTTTACCTCGTAGGCGAACCCTTTCTCCAGGAGGATCTTCACAAGCTCTATCTGCTCGGGGATGTGCCCGCTGGCTCTGGGGGAAATGTCGGGCCTCTGGACGTTGAGGGCGTCCATGTCCTCAAAGTAGCTGCGGGTGTATTTCTCCGCCACCTCCATCGGCTCAAGGCGCTCAATCTTCGCCCTCTTCAGTATCCTGTCCTCCCCGCTTTCCAGCAGGTGGCCTACATCGGTTATGTTCTGGACGTAGCGAACCCTGTAGCCCAGGTAGCGAAGGTAACGCACCACCACGTCAAAGGAAACGTAGCTCTTGGCGTGGCCGATGTGAGGGTGGTCGTAAACGGTGGGGCCGCAGACGTAAATCCCCACGAACCCCGGGTGCAGGGGCTCAAACTTCTCCTTCCTCCGGGTCAGGGTGTTGTAAATCTCAAGCGCCATGGCCCCTCCTACTTCCGGCCGTCGGGCTGGGCGAAGATTATCCTGCCCTTATCGGTCTGGAGGACCTTGGTCACGGTAACTTCAATGGTTGAGTTGATGAAGCGGCGGCCGTTCTCCACCACCACCATGGTTCCGTCGTCCAGGTAGCCAACTCCCTGGTTCGGTTCCTTACCTTCCTGGATTATGTGGATGGTGATGCTTTCGCCCGGCAGGACCACGGTCTTTACGGCGTTGGCCAGTTCGTTCAGGTTCAGGACTTCCACCCCCTGGAGGCGGGCCACCCTGTTGAGGTTGTAATCGTTGGTGAGGATGGGGCACTGGAGCTTGCGGGCCAGGAGGATCAGCTTCTCGTCCACTTCCCTCGCCTCTTCCACGTCCATATCGGTGACCTGGACGGGGATTATGGCCTCGCGGCGGAGCTTATCCAGCATTTCAAGCCCCCTCCGGCCCCTGTTGCGCCGGAGGATGTCCTGGGAGTCGGCTATGTGGTGGAGTTCGTTCAGGATGAAGCGGGGGATGAGGAGGGTCCCCCGCAGGAAGCCGGTCCGGCTTATGTCAACTATGCGCCCGTCTATTATCACGCTTGTATCCAGCAGGATGTAGCCCTCGGAGGGGAAGGGCTCACCCTTAAAACCAGAGAAGCGGGAGCTCATGAGCCGAAAGACATCGTTCTGGCGGATCACTGCCACCATCACGGCGATGTAAGTCAGGATCACCGTGGCGATGGAGGGGAGGATTTTCCCCAGAGGCGAGGGGAGGAAGGAGATGGGTATGGATACAAGAGCCGAGATTAACAGGCCAACGATAAGGCCGATGAATCCGGCTATGAGGTTCCGGGAGGGCAGGGTTTTTATCTTTTCCCTGAGCCACCGGAAGGGGTAAACGGTGATCCAGGGGGCTATTATGAAGCCGAGGGCCCCCGAAGCGAGGCAGAGGCTGAAGATATAGCGGAAAGACTGGTCAATGAGACCGCCGGCCAGCAGGGTCCCCAGCTGCCACCCCAGGATGCCAAAGAGTATCAATCCCGCAAAACGCAGAAGGATCATCATGGTTTCACCCCCTTTCTTCAGGAGGGCCGGGAAAGGAGGCGCTGGCGGAAAGCTTCGTAGAGGATAATGCCGGCAGCCACGGCCGCATTCAGGGATTCAATCGGCCGAGCCATGGGGATGGAGATGGCCTGGTGGGCCAGCTGGCGAGCCCCATCCGTTGCCCCTCTCGCTTCCCCCCCTATAACCAGAACCGAGGGCCTGGTCCAGTCCACAGCGAAGTAAGGCACCGGTCCCCGGGGGTCAGCCAGGAGGATCTGCCTGCCCTGGAGGAGGTTCCTGAGCTCTTCCCATGGGGCATCGGGTTTGAGGGGGATGTGGAAATGAGCGCCCATGGCGGCGCGCACCGCTTTGGGGTTGTAGGGGTCGGCGGAGCCAGGGGTTGTGGCCAGGAAGGCCGCCCCTGCCGCCGCCGCTGTCCGCATCACAGCCCCCACATTCTCCGGGTTCTGAACCCCGTCCAGGACTACAGCGAGCCCCCATTCATCTGGG
The DNA here is from genome assembly GCA_034432815.1 of Anaerolineae bacterium. Lineage (GTDB taxonomy): Bacteria > Chloroflexota > Anaerolineae > SpSt-600 > SpSt-600 > SpSt-600. Next base: position 12,184 of record DAOUBN010000218.1, read on the forward strand.
ATTGGGAGCTCCGGGAAGGGGAAAACAGCAACCACGCCCTGAGGGGTTACAGTGGAAGAGATGGCTTTTATAATAGCGTCTGTTACCTGGTAACAGGCGATCTCCTCCAGAGGGATCGCTTCCTTCCGGGCAAAATCCTCAGAAAAAAGGACGAAAACGGGCTTGAATCCAGCGCCGATCGCCTCCATCAAAGCTCGCTTTCCTTCCACCAGGAAAAGCCTGTGCTTCCATCGCCCCTTACGGGTCAAAAGGGAACGGGCGAGCTTAACCTTTTCGTTGTGGATGCTGGTTATTACCCCACCTTTCCCGGCCCTTTTCAACTGTTAAAGAGCAGCCCTGGCCACTTCTACCAGTTTGGCGAAAGCTGCCTGATCTTTCACAGCCATTTCGGCGAGCATCTTCCTGTTGACTTCAACCCCCGCCTTGCGGAGGCCGGAGATGAACTTCCCGTAAGTGAGCCCATGGGCCCTTGCGGCGGCGTTTATCCTGATGATCCATAGGCGCCGGAAATCCCTCTTGCGGGTCCGGCGGTCTATGTAAGCATACATGAGGGACTTCATCATGGCCTCATGGGCCCGCTTGAAGAGGGCATGCCTGGCTCCAAACTGCCCCTTTGTGAGCTTGAGCACCCTCTTGTGGCGCCTTCTGGTTACAACTCCTCCCTTTACTCTCACCTCTACCCCTCCTTAACCGAGATATGGCGCGAGGCGGCGGATCTTCTTCTTATCGCCCCTGCAGGTGACTTCAATCATTTCATCGTAGAGGGCCTTGGCCCTGGCCGACTTCTTGCGGCGCAGGTGGCTCTTGCCCTGCTTTGTCCTCATTATTTTCCCTTTCCCTGTAACCTTGAACCTTTTGGCCGTCGCCTTGTGGGTCTTGAGCTTCGGCACTTCAACCACCTCCCCTATCAAAATTCTGGTTCGGAGAACCCTCCTACTTTGATGCCAGGATCATCACCAGGCTCTTCCCATCGGATTGGGGGTTCTGGTCAATTTTGGCCACATCCGAAACCCCGGCCATTATCCTCTCCAGGAGCCTGAGGGCCATTTCGGGGTGGTCAACCTCCCTCCCCCTGAAGAGAACCCTCACCCTGACCTTGTTGCCTTCTTTCAAGAAGTCCTTTATGTCCTGGAGCCGGTAAGAGAGATCGTGTTCGGAAATGCTGGGTCTGAGGCGTATCTCCTTGACCTCTCCGCCCTTGCGAGCCTTCCGGCTTTCCCTCTCCCGCCTGGCTTTCTCATAGAGGAATTTTTCATAATCCATAAGCTTGCAGACGGGAGGGTCGCTGTCGGGCGCAACCTCCACCAGGTCCAGGTCCTTCTCGTAGGCTAATTTCAGCGCCTCCTGCAGTGGCATTATCCCTATTTGCCGGCCATCTTCGCCTATGACCCTTACCCTGGGGGCCTGGATTTCCCGGTTCACACGGTATTGCGGTTTCACCTGCGAATTTCTCCCTCCGCAATTGATTTTGGGCTTACTATACCATAAGGGGCTTTCCAAGTCAAATTCTGTGGAGAGGTGCCGGGGCTTTTCAATGTTCCAGCAAAGGGAGGCTGCGGGGCGTCCCCCTGCCCTTTTTCCAGAGGAGGTGAATAACGAATTGCGAATAGCGAATGGCGGATGGCGAAAAAATCAATTCCTCATTCGCAATTCGCCACTCGTTCATTTGCCATTCAAGCTGGGGCGACACCCCCACGTCGGAGGCTCCGTCCCCCTGCACCCCCTGTTTACCTCATCCCTCGCCCAGATGCGTAAGAGCGTTGAAAAGCCCTGAGAGACAGCCCCCGACAGGATTTGACATTTGGGGCTCAAGGGAGATATAATATGGCTGAAACGGCTGCATTGGCGCAGTGTTTTTACAAACAGGACCGCAGGTCGGAAAAGGTGACTCCCAAAGGAGGGGGTAAAGATGAGCCTTGTTATAATCCTGGCCGCAATTGTGATCGTCCTCCTTGGTTACGGCTGGTATGCCCGCACCATTGACCAGAAGATCATCCAGCCCGACCCCAAGAAGGCCACCCCGGCCAAGATGTATATGGACGGAGTGGATTTTATCCCCGCCAGCCGTAACGTGCTTTTCGGCTATCAGTTCAAATCCATAGCCGCCCTCGGCCCCATCCTTGGCCCCATCATTGCCTTGCAGTGGGGGTGGCTCCCCGCCATCCTCTGGATCCTCCTGGGCACCACCTTCATCGGCTGGGTCCAGGACTACAGCAGCATAATCATGGGGGTCAGGGAAGAGGGCCAGACCTTCGGTGCCCTGAGCTACAGGCTTATTTCCCCTACCGCCAGGATCCTGCTCCTGATTTACATTTACTTCTACCTCCTCATGATCATGGGCGCTTTCGGAATCCAGGTGGGCTTTGTCCTCCTGACCAACCCCGCCGTTCCCCTGGGCGTGATCATCGTGTCTCTGGCGGGCCTTCTCATGGGCCAGATGCTCTACCGCTGGAAGCAGGATATCATCCTCACCACAGTGGTCACGGTGCTCATTGCGCTTGTGGGCATCTGGCTTGGAACCCTCCCTGCCGTCAAGAACTTCTTCAGTGCCCTCTACGGATACAGGATTGTGGAGGGCAAGACTGTTTCCCCGACCCTCTTCCTGCAGGTGACCCAGGCGAAGTTCATCGGAAGCCTGATGGTCCTTATCTTCTGCTATCTGGGTTCTGTTCTCCCCATCTGGCGCTGGGCTCAGCCCATTAACTATGTAGCCTTCTGGGTCGTCTTCCTGGGCGTTCTGGGCGGAGTCATCGGCCTGCTCATAGGGCACCCCGGCTTCGGGGACTTCCCCGCTTTCACCGGGTTCATAAGCCCCACGAAGCTTCCGCTCTGGCCCATGCTCTTCGTGACCATAGCGTGCGGGGCTATCTCAGGCTGGCACTCCCTGGTTGGCTCTTCGGGCACTGCCCGCCAGCTTGAGAAAGAGGTGGACGCCCTCCCGGTGGGCGGCGGGGCAATGTTCCTGGAGATGTTCTTCGCCACCATGGCCTTCCTCGCCGGAACCGCAGCTTTCGGCTCCTTCAAGGGCTATCAGGATGCAGGCGGGTGGGGAGCTCCTGCCGCCGTTTTCGCCAAAGGCCTCTCCAACTTCCTGAACTACTGGAAGATTGACGCCCTCCTGGGCGAGGGCTTCGGCGTGGCCTATGGCTCCGTCTTCCTCTGCCTGATGGCCCTCACCATCATGCACCTGGTGGTCCGGTTCATGAGGGTGGCCAGCGCCGAGCTTCTGGGCGATCGCTTCCCGATCCTCAAGAACGTGCATGTGGGCACCATTATCGCCCTGCTCTTCACCATCTTCTTCATCTGGTTTGCCCCCTTCATCCAGATCTGGGGCATCTTCGGAGGCGCCAACCAGCTCATGGCCGCCCTGGCTCTGCTCCTCATCACCATGTGGCTGAGGCTCAAGGGCAAGAACTACCAGTGGACCTTCTGGCCCTTCGTGTTCATGTATGTGACCACCGTCGCTTCCCTCATCTACTCGGCCTACAGGGCTTTTGCCGTCGCTCTGCCTGCGGCCAAGACCTGGGACGCCCAAGTGGCGCAGATAACCATCGGGATCTGCGCCGTCATCCTGGTGATCGCTGGCCTTTACCTGGGCTGGGAGGCTCTGCAGGCTGTGAGGAGGGTCAAGCCGGAAGTCGCCAAGGCATCCGAATAAAAGCAAAAAGACCTGCGGTCCACGGTGCCGGGTGCTCGCCTGGAGCGCCCGGCACCTTTTTTGAGAGTGGTTCTATGGAGCCTCTGAAGGTAGAAGTGATAGCGCCCATACTGGAAAGCTACGGGCTCTGCGTCTCCTGCCAGGTCCTCCTGAGGGAGGCGGGGCTCGGAACCGAAAGCGCTGATTATCCTCCCGAATGGAAGGAAGATTTCCGCCGGCTGGTGGACTGGGTCCTGGACCTCTCCAGGTCCTACGGGGACAGGGTCAGCATAATCCTGATAGACCCCCGGTCGCTTCAGGGCTTCTGGAGGTGCATCCGTTACCGGATCACCCGCTACCCTTCCTTCATAATCCGGGGGAAAAAGCACTACGTGGGCTGGAACAGGGAGGCGCTGCGCCGGCTTATTGATTCTTACCTTGCCCTTTAAGCCAGGCCCCGGCCGTTCCTCAGGCGGAATTTGATGGCTTTCCCACCAACCCGCCGGTGGAGAGCCGGACGCAGGGAGTGCCATAGGCTCCCTATGCCCACATAGCCAAACCCTCCCGCATAGAGCAGGAAGAAGGGCGCCGACCAGTAGAATCCCTTGAGCCAGGCTACCACCAGGGCCAGGAGAGCGTAGAGGGCCACCAGGATTTCCCCCAGAGCCGTTTTCTCCACCGTTATGGCGTAAGGATTGCTCTCCCATTCGCCCTTCCTGCGGTAAAGGCGGAACTTCGGGGTCCTCTCAAAGTTTCCCCTTTTATTGAGCAAGGCCTCAAAGATGGCGATGGTGTTGCTGAGGGCGATCCCGATGCCCATCAGGGCCAGGAGGGGGAAGAAGAGCATTTCTCTGGGCCCCCTATCCGAACCTCTCCGTGCTGCCACGAAATATACTGCGGGAGGCCCGAAGCTTGCGACCATGAGGTAAGTCAGGGGGAAATGGATCTTCACGCCCTGGAGGATGAGGGGCAGGGTCAGGAAGAGGGAGAGGAGCATGAGGGGGTGGATGAGATAACTGCCGAGGTGGAGGAGGGCTTCAAATTTGTGGAAGGCCGGCCTGGTGGAACGGAGCACCGCCCCGGAAAGCTTGAGGAGGCACTGGATTGAGCCCTTGGCCCACCTCCTCTGCTGGCTCTTGAAGGCGTTGAGCTGGGGGGGAATTTCCGCCGGGACCACTATATCGGGGAGGAACAGGCACTCCCAGCCCTTCAGTTGAGCGCGGTAGCTCAGGTCCAGATCCTCGGTGAGGGTATCGCTCTGCCATCCTCCGGCGTCCTCTATGCAGCTTTTGCGCCAGATCCCGGCAGAACCGTTGAAGCCCATGAAAAGGCCTGCCCTGTGGCGGGCTACCTGCTCCACCAGGAAGTGGCCATCCAGAGCGAGGGCCTGCGCTCTGGTCACCGGCGAATACTCCCGGTTGAGGTGGCCCCAGCGGGTCTGGAGCATCCCCAGGCGAGGGTTCTGGAGGAAATAGGGGATTGTGCGGCGGAGGAAGTCGCGCGGGGGGAGGAAATCGGCGTCAAATATAGCTATAAACTCGCCCTCAGCTCTCCTCAAGCCTTCGGCCAGAGCTCCAGCTTTGAAACCATCCCTGCTGTTCCTGTGGATGAGGGTTATACGGAGGCCGCGGGCCTCCCATTCCCGGACTTTCTTCTGAGCGATCTTTGTGGTTTCGTCGTCGGAGTCGTCCAGGACCTGGATTTCCAGCCTGTCGCGTGGGTAATCAAGGCGCGCCAGGGCCTCTATTGCCCTGTCAACCACACTGGCCTCGTTGTATACCGGAAGCTGGACGGTCACCGCAGGCCATTCTTCTTCGCGGGGGCAGGGTGGAGGAGCAGTATAATGCTTCAGGTGCCGGAAATAGAGGGCAAGGATAATGAACTGGTTCAGGCCGAAAAGGGCAAGGGCCAGGGCCACGACGATATAAAGCCATGCCAGCAACTCCTTCACCTCCTCAGCAAAGGGCTGAAACAGGAAGTGATAATAGCATTAAACGGGGTAAAAGGCAAAAAAGGCCTGTCCCATCCTGGGGCGGGGAACCTGGGGGGTGTCTCCCCAGAAAAACAAATTCACAGGGGTGGGGAGGGGGCTTCGCCCCTTCTTGCTCAATAAAAGGGGAAACTTTGAGAGGACCCCGGAGGATGGCAGAGCGATACCCTCACCGAGGATCTGGACCTGAGCTACC
>DAOUBN010000219.1:0-5693 GCA_034432815.1 Anaerolineae bacterium
GGAATCGCTCCAGAGGTATCCCGGGGAGCATGCCGATTTCCACCGCACTCTCAGCCCTGAGGTATGTCCCGAAAGCGCCAGCCAGTATCACTTCCCGGAGGTCTTCCGGACCGAGGCCTCCTTCCCTCAGGAGCACCTCAACCCCAGCACGGATGGCCCCTTTGGCCAGCTGGATCTCCCTCACATCCTTCTGGGTGAAGAAGATCGGGCGTTGCCCCGAACCCCTTTCTGCAATCAAGAAAGCGGGCTGGCCGTCCACTTCCCCCACTCTTGGGTGCGCCCTCATCCTCCCGCTGGAATCAATCACTCCGGCTTTCCGCAGCTGAGCTACCACGTCCAGGATGCCGGAGCCGCACAGTCCGGCCGGCGGCAACCCTTCTATTGTCTGAAAACTCACCTCATCGCCTTCCAGGGCGAAGCTTTCAATAGCTCCGGGAGAGGCTTTCATACCGCAGGTTATGTTCGCTCCCTCAAAGGCGGGGCCTGAAGCACAGGAAAGGCTAATGAGCCTGCCCCTGTGAGCCAGGCAGATTTCGGTGTTTGTGCCTATATCCAGGAGCAGGGAAGGCCCTTCCAGATCACCGAAGCCCGCGGCCAGGAGGGCAGCCACGTGGTCGCTTCCCACAAATCCGGCGATGAGAGGGGGAAAGTAAGCCACAGCCCCCGGGGCAAGCTTGAGGCCCAGCTCCCGCGCCTTAACTTCCAGGGCACTCTGAACAGCCGGAACGTAGGGGGCATATCCGAGCTGGCGGACCGGCAGCCCAAGGAGCAGGTGATGCATTGCGGTGTTCCCCACCACCACTGCTTCAACTATGCGGGACGGGTCCGCCCCAATCTCCGCACACATCTCAGCCGCAGCCTCGTTCAGAGCCTCCACGGCGGCTCTCTGCAACTCCAGAGCCCCGCCTGGCTTCTGGAGGGCATAGGCTATGCGGGAAATGATGTCCTCTCCGCAGGAGGCCTGGGGGTTAACGATCCCGCGCATTGAGAGGGTCCGGCCGCTTTCAAGGTCCAGAAGATAAAGGGCGATCTTGGTGGTTCCCAGGTCCACGGCCAGGCCCAGGGGGGAGGCTTCAGGGGGCAGGAAGGCTATCATTTCACCTTTGCGGACCACAGCCCTGCCTTCCCAGTTCTGGGACCGCAGCCTTTCGGGAAGCTCCCGGAGGAGGGAAAGGTCCGGGGAGGCCATGAGCCCATGGAGGCTCTCAAGGGCGTTTACAACCCTTTCGGCGTCGGATCGCAGGTCCTGAAGGGATGGGGGGGAGAGGGAAAGGGCATAGGCCTGGACAGCCGGCTCGGGTTTTGCCGGGATTTCCTGACCCTCAAGCTGGAGCCTCTGAAGGGAGGAGAGGGATTCAGGCGGGATGTGGAGGAGGCAGGGGGAAAGGGGCCTGGCCTGGCAAGCCAGCCGGTAACCCAGGGCGATCTTTTCCGGGGAGAGAAATCGGCGTTCAGCGGGAGAGGGTGGGGAAGCTTCCCCTTCGGTTATCCGGACGACGCAGCGGCCGCACCTGCCCAGCCCGCCGCAGGTCGCTACCAGGGCGATCCCCATGGAGCGGGCGATCTCCAGCAGGGTGGCGTCTCCGGAAGGCTCTGCCCTGACGATCAATCCTCGCTCCGCCGGCGCAGGTAATGGAGGAGCATTTCCAGGGCGGCTTCAGTGGAGAGCCTCTTGTTCTGGATCCGGTGGCCTCCCCACCTGAACTGGCGGCATTCTTCGTAGTCAGGGGCCGACAGGGCCACATATACCAGCCCGACGGGCTTGGCAGGAGTCCCGCCTCCAGGCCCTGCTATCCCGGTTATCCCGATGCCGATATCTGTCCCCAAGAGTTCCCTCACTCCCCTGGCCATCTGGAGGGCCGTCTCCTCGCTCACGGCCCCCTGGGTCCTGAGGGTCTCCTCGCTCACCCTGAGGAGCGCGTTTTTGACCCGGTTGGAGTAAGCCACAACCCCGCCGATGAAGTAGCCGGAGCTTCCAGGGACATTGGTTATGCGGTGAGCCAGGAGGCCGCCCGTGCACGATTCGGCTACGGCGAGGGTCAGCCCGAGTTTCTTGAGGAGTTCGCCCACTTCTTTCTCCAGCATGCCCCCTCCTAAGGCAAAAGGAAAGTCCTGTAGATTACGGTCCTTTCATTGCGGAAAACCTCTTTGAGCCAGCCTTCTTCGGCTAACTTCTCAAACTTGGCCAGGGCTTCGGGGGAGAAGAGGATCCTCTCCAGCTGTCCAATGTAAATATACCCGATTCTGAGCTTCCTCACAAGCCTGAGGGTGAGGTCCGGATCGGTGGAGGAGAAGAGTTGCCAGGCTTCCTCCGAGCGTTTCCCGACCTGATCGCCGTAGCGTTGTTCGTTCTGGTGCATTCCCAGGAGGGTGGGCAGGCCGGTGAAGCTGGCGACCCTCACTCCGAACTCGCGGTAGTAGCCTACCGGCGCTTCAGCCAGGATGGGCGTCCCCCTGACGTTCTCCAGGAGCCAGCGGATGGCTTCGTAATCGTAGCGGAGGTGGATGGGGTGTGCCTCGTCGGGCCAGGAGAAAACCCCGCAGCGCATGAATTCCATCCCGTCCAGAGTCCCCAGGGGCGGCGAGGCGTTGGGGAACCTGTCGCGCACCCTGGCGATGGTTCCGGAGATGAGGAACGATAAGGATAAGGCCATGAGGAGCAGGGCGAAGGCTCTGGCCGCTTCCCACCCTTTCCCTCTCTTCTCCAGAAAGGCCTGGAAGGGGTGAGCCAGACCAAGGCCCAGGAGGACCCAGGCCTGGATGTAGAACTTGAACACAGTGTTCATCCGGTAGTATTCGCTTCCCTGGAGGAAATCTTTAAAGTAGAAGAACTCGCACCCCATGAGCACCGCAAAGCCAGCAAGGGTGAGGAGAATAGCGAATGGCGAATCATGAATGGCGAATTTCTCTTTTTCCTTCGCAACTCGCCATTCGCCATTCGCCCATTCGCCATTCCGGAGAAGGAACGGGGCGGCGGCCAGGAATATGGTGAGGGGGGTCCAGAGGCGCCTGACGGCCAGGACCAGGGCGATTGCGGCCAGGAGAATCGCCAGTCCTTTCCTCGCCCGCCATCTGCCATTCGCCATTCGCCATTCGCCATTCGCCGTGAGGTAAGCGAAGCCGGCCAGGATTGAAGCGGTCAGGAAGAAGCCCCAGAAGGTCACAAAGGGCAACCAATCGCTCTTCTGGCGGACAAGCCCTATGCCTGCGCTCATGGGCCTGTAGGAGAGGAAGAAGGGGGAGAAGAGGGCAAGGGCCGAGATCGGGAGGATCGGGATGAGGGCCAGGGTTCCCGGCTTCTTCCCCTCGCGGGCAAAGCTCAAAAAGAGGGCGAGGGCCGCGAGGAAGGTCAGGGTCGGGAAGTTCCAGGTGTTGATGGCGGCCACTGTCCCCAGAGCTAAGGCTTGCACCAGGAGGAGCTCTTTCCTGCGCCAGCCTTCAATCCCCCCTGAGAATGCTTCCAGGACGAGGGCGATGAAGAAGATGTCAAAGGGAATCGCCACAACATGGGGGTGGAGATCGGCGAAGAGGAAGCTCCAGAAAGGGAATTCGTTGATGGTGAAGGGGATGACCCGGCTCGGGGCCCAGTAATCAAAGGCGGCGATGGCCTGCCGCAGCCCTCCTCTGGCCAGTTCCTCCAGGAGGTTACGGAAGGGGGCGAGGTTCCCCAGAAGGGCCACGAAGCAGGCGCTCAGGAAGCCTGTGCTTAACCTCCCGCCGATGGTGGCTCCGATGGAGAAGGCCCCGGTGAAAGTCAGGGCGAAAAGGGTGGGGATGGCCAGGTTGAAGGCCACAGTCGGGCTTATGCCCGTGAGTTTGACCAGGACCGAGACCATGTAGAGGCCGTAATAGTAGTAGTTGATGTAGCCTCCAGCGTAATAGGGGTCGTAGGGTGGGAAGTAAGCACTCTTGAGGATGGCGTTGAGGAAGGCCAGCTCCATGGGCTTCTCCCCACCGTTCCAGGGGTGCCAGAGGTCGGGGTTCAGGAAGCGCAGGAAGACGAAGGCGAGGTAGCTGGAAAAGAAGAGGACTTCGTTCAGGAGGATGCTCCGGCGGTTTGCGCGGTAAAAATCGGAGATTTCGCTCCGGTTCTTCCAGAAGCACCAGAAGCCGACGGCGGCCAGGGAGAGCAGGAGAAGGGCAACGGTGCCCGTCCGGTTCTGGGTGAAGCGGAGGCTTGCGCCAAGCCAGTTGAGGTAAGCCAGGAGAACCAATCCCAGAGCTCTGGCGAAGGCATAGCCCCTCAGGTGGACCCGCCGGAAGAGGAGGAAGGCCATGGGCAAGGCGGCAAGCCCGATAATTTCCAGGGCAAGCCACCAGGTTAACACTGCCAGGAGCGGGCTGGAGGAAGCTAAGCGGTTCCACCGGTAATCGTCCACCACCGGGAGCTTGTCCACGGGCGCGCTCAGAAGAAGCGAGGGCTTCCTTTTCTCGTCCGGCGGCCCTCCCAGATGGCCGGGGATGGCTTCCTCCCACAGGCCCCCCAGAAGCTTAGCCCATTCCTCATCGGTCAGATCGCGCACCTTCTTGAAGATCATGGGCCTGGGGTGGTCGTAAACGGTGAAGCTTTCATCGGCATCATCGTCGGGGATGACCCACGGGCCAAGGCGGGGGTAGGAGGCGAATTCGGCCACTTTTACAAAGCCGAGCCTCTCTGAGAAAAGGAGTTCGTAGTAGCGGATGGTCATGGGGTAGCGGAAGGGCAGGCGGGGGATTGAGCGGTATAGCCTGTTGCTGGCGATGACTATGTAATCGGCCTGGCGGAGGGTTTCCCTTATGGTGGTGAACTTTTCGGGAGTGTCTTCCTCGTAAAGGGGCAGGACGAGGTGCCTGTAGCCGGGGTATGGCTCGTCCCTCAGGGGCTTGGGCAGTTCATCGTCCCAGTGCTCCACAGCAATGGCAGAACCCGGAGGGACATTCCGGTAAATCCAGCGGGAGGCCTCAATCCATGGGTGTGGATGGCCATAAACCCCGTTCACGAAAGCCAGGGCCCAGAAAGCAGTGGGGATGAGGACAAAGAGGTGCAGGGGGAGCCGCCGGAGCCTGGCCGAAAGGCGCTCAAGGAAGAGGGCGCCGAAGAGGCTGAGGAAAGGCAGGATCGGGAGCATGTAGCGCATGAATTTGACCATGAAGGCTCCGTTGATGAGGAAGTAAGGGAGGACAAAAGCCAGGATCACGAGCTCACCGGAAGGGCTTTTCCTCCGCAGGAGCCTGGACGCCACCCAGGCGAAGCCGGTGAAGCTCGCCAGCCCCAGGGCCCAGCCCATCCCCCAGCGCAGTTGCTGTTCAATCTGGTAAGCGAAGGGGGTCGTCCCGCGATACTGCCTTGTGTAAGGGTAGTCAAGTTTGCCCCGGACCATCTGGCCCTGTTCCCCGATCTGGATGAGGTAAGACCTCAGATCCAGCAGGGCGAAGGGGGAGGTTAAGGCGAAGGCCAGGAAAGCGGCCAGGGCCGAGAGGGCCAGGAAGCCGAACCGCAGTCTCTTTTTTGGCGAGAGCCAGCAGGCCAGGACGACGGCCGCCATCACAGGCAGGGCGCTAAATTTAGATGAAACTGCCAGGCCTGCGGCGGCTCCCCCCAGGAAAGCGGCCCTCCCCCCCCCGCCCCCCGCCAACTTCCCCCAAAAAAAAGCGGGGGGGGCCCCCACCTCCCCCGCCACCATGGTGATCCAGCGCTCGTCGGGGTGGGCGTG
>DAOUBN010000220.1:0-2214 GCA_034432815.1 Anaerolineae bacterium
GGGGGGCGAAGCCCCCTGGACCCCCAATTTTGGGGGACACCCCTCGCAATCCCCTGGCATGGGGGCGAAGCCCTCCCTGCACCCCCGTGAAAGAGGAAAAACAGGGGGTGCAGGGGAACGGAGTCCCCCTGACGGGGGGAAGTGGGGGGTGTCCCCCCACGAAAACAAAAACTGGGGGCGAGATGGCATCTCCTGAAACCTGCCCACGAGTGGGACCCTGAAGCCAGGCTTAACCGTAGCAAACGGGGGCGGGAAAGAAAAGGGCAAGAGGACACCCCCCCGCACCCCTGGGGAGGACTTTTTTCCTATTTTGAAACCCCAATCCACAATGGTATACTTTACTCGCCATGAGCACCATCGTGGAAGCCGAAGGGCTCACCAAACACTTCAATTCCCTGGTAGCGGTGGAGGAGGTGACTTTCCTCCTCCAGGAGGGGGAAATCCTTGCTCTGCTGGGGCCTAACGGGGCCGGTAAGACCACGACTATCCGGATGCTCGCCTCTGTCCTGGCCCCAACCGCCGGGACCGCCAGGGTGGCAGGATACGATGTCGTCAGGCAGGCGAGGGAAGTGCGGCGCTCGGTCGGGTTGCTCACCGAGTTCCCGGCCCTCTACCTGAGGATGTCGGCCGATGAATACCTGGATTTCTTCGGCAAGCTCTACGGGGTCCCCGCCAGGGAGCTGAACCGGAGGAAAGACATCCTGCTTGAGCGGTTCGGGCTCGCAGAGGCAAGGAAGAGGCGCATCGGGGAGTATTCCAAGGGGATGCGCCAGAAACTGGCCCTGGTCAGGGCCATGATCCACGACCCCCTTGTCCTGTTCCTGGATGAGCCAACCTCGGCCATGGACCCCCAGAGTGCCAGGACCGTGAGGGAAGCCATAGCGGAGCTCAGGAAAGATAAACGCACCGCCATAATCTGCACCCACAACCTCTTTGAGGCCCAGGCCCTCGCCGACCGTATAGCCATTATAAGCAGGGGGAGGATCCTGGATATAGGCACTTTTGAGGAGCTCCGCAGGCGCTACCTTGGCCACCCCCTTGTGGAACTGAAGCTCGCCCGCCCCTTCAGGGGAGCAGCCGCCCTTGTCAGGCGGTTCGCTGTGGTGGAGGAAGAGGGCGAGGATTTCATACGCTACAGGGCTGGCGACCCAGCTTCGGTTAATCCCGCCATAGTTAGAGCCCTGACGGAAGCAGGGGCCGAGATCCTCTACCTTCAGGAGGTCCCGGTAACCCTGGAGGAAATTTACCTGAGGATTGTCCGATGAGTTCGCTCCAGGCTGTTCTCACCCTGGTTTCCAAGGAGCTGAAGGACTCGCTGCGGGACTGGCGCATCGTCACGCCAATAGCGATCCTGACCCTTCTTTTCCCCTGGCTCATGGACATAATGGCCCAGCTGGCCAGGGATTTCGTGGCCCGCTACGGTGCTACGATCATTGCCGAAAGGATGTATCCATTCCTGCTCATGGTAGTGGGGTTCTTCCCCATAACTTTCTCCCTGGTGATAGCCCTGGAGTCCTTTGTCGGGGAAAAGGAGAGGCTGACCATTGAGCCTCTTCTGGCGTCGCCCCTTTCGGATTTTGAGCTCTTCTTCGGGAAGTTCCTGGCATCGCTCCTGCTGCCCTGTGCGGCAAGCTTCCTCGGGATCGCCATTTACGTGGCTGGCCTCTACTTCTCCACGGGATATTTTCCTCCCCTCTCCCTTCTGGCCCAGATCCTTATCCTCACCTTCTGCGAGGCCCTGGTGATGGTGGCAGGGGCGGTGGTCGTTTCCCACAGTGCCACCAGTGTGAGGGCGGCCAACCTCCTGGCCAGCTTCATAATCGTGCCCATGGCTCTGGTCCTTCAGGGCATAAGCATCGCCATGTTCTGGGCCAATTACAATGTCCTCTGGCTGGCAGTGGCCGGGATGCTGGTGGTCACGGCTCTTCTCACAAGGATGGGGCTGGCCCTCTTCAACCGGGAGCACCTGCTCACGACTCAGCTTGAAAGGTTTGACCTGAAGGGCTGGGGCGAAGCTTTCCTCTCCCTGTTCCTGAGGCGCCCCGGGAACATGGGGAGGCGCTTTTCCCTGGCGAGCTTCTACCGGAACGAACTGGGGCTCATCCTGGCTGATCTCAGGCTTCCCCTGGCCTTCGTAGCGGCGATGGCCCTGGCTGGCCTGGGAGGAGGGCTCGGGGTTGCCCTCCTCTACCCATACCCCCAGCCTTTCCTCCC
>DAOUBN010000221.1:0-3389 GCA_034432815.1 Anaerolineae bacterium
CAGGCTCAAGCCTGTATAGCCCGATCCTTAAGGATGCTGGTTCGGAGCCTGCCGGGATGGGGATGAGGTGGCGATCGGGGATTATTTCCCCTGGTTCCCAGCGGGTTGTGGGGGAGAAACTCTCGCCTGGGGGGCCGTCGTGCTGGGAGAGTTTGCCACCGTCGGGGCCGAGAAGGTGCACGAAGGCCGTCAGGTTCTCATCCAAAGGCCCGAGGGCCATCCAGTAAAGGGTTGCTTCCGCCTTTTCCCTGCCCGGCTGGAAGCTCACCCCCACAAGGGCTACTTTTCCCTCAAAGATCGCTTCCACGGCCCTGGGCTGCACGCAAGTGGAATGGCGCAGGTTCTGCCACCCCCATAGCCCGAACCAGAGGATAACCGGCAGAATGAGCCAGAGGACCACGCGCCAGGATCGCCAGCGCCAGAGGAGGATCAGGATGGACAGAATGCCCGCCAGCGAGAGGATCTCCCCTACCCTTCTTGGAAAAGTGTCTCCGAACCAGATCGCTACCCTGTGCTCCCCCGCAGGCACCTTAACGGTAACAAGGCCAAGCTGGGGGGAAGGGGCAACCGGAAGGGAAGCTCCGCCAGTGGATGCCTGCCAGCCAGGGAACCAGAACTGGTGCCAGCGGATGTAAGTTTCCGCCGAAGACTTAACGGTCAACCTGAACTTGAGGGGGCAGACGGATTCCAGCCTCACCTCTTCGGGCGGGATGTATGGCTCAGACCAGGGGGAAGGGCCTTCCCTCGGCAGCCAGAATTCCTCCCTCGGAACTTTCACTGTGACCGGGAGGTATTCCAGGAGCCATGGTCCTCCCCATAGCCTGGCCCACAGAGCCGTCTGGTAATCGTATTGAGCCATGGAGTGGAAGTTCACTTCTTCCTCCCGAAGCACTGGCTTGCCCGTCTCGGGCCAGACGAGAGGCTCCCATTTTATCCCGGCGATGGAGGTGAAGGCCAGGCAAACCGCCAGAGAGGTCAGAGCGACCAGCCTGGCAGGTCTGGATAGCCTGCGGGCCAGAAAGTTCGCCAGGGGAGCAACCATGAAAGCCCCGAAGAGCCCCACCATCGCCTGAAACCTCCACGGGAACTGGAGGAAAGTCAGGGGCTTGAGGCGGAGCCACAGGAAAGAAGAGAGGGTGGTGTTCATAAAAGCGGCGATGATGGCTGACAGAGCAGCCGCCAGGACCAGGGCTTTCTTCTCCCCATCAAAAACCCGCCACTCAAGCAGCGCAAGAAGGAGGCCACAAACCATGAGCAGGATCTGCCAGGGGCTTAAGTAATGCTGAGAAACAGGGTATTTATGGATTAACCGGAACGAAACAAGCTTCTGAGGGGGGAGGAGAAAGCTCAGAGGTTCGGTCACGGTTGGGGCGACCTGGCCAGCCCTTATCCACCCCGTTTCGGCGATTGCGGGGAGCCAGTAGAGGGCACTGAGGGCGATCCCCAGGATTGCGCCCGTCAGGAGGAGAATTAAGGACCTGTTCCGGCCTGATGGGCTGGATAGCACCGCGGCCAGGGAATATATCAGGGCGAAGGGGGCGAACATGAAGGCCGAAAGGTTGTGGGTGAAGATCAGGCCGGCTATTCCTAAGGCGAGGAAAGGGACGAGCTCCGAGCTCTTTTCTCCTGATTCCCTCTGTATGAGCCAGAGGATGAGGGGGAAAAAGGCGAAAGCCAGGTGCTCCGCCAGCGCAGCCCTTATGTAAGCGTTGGCTATGTGGTAGGTGAAATACGTGTAAACCAAAGCCACCCACAGCCCGGCCTCTTCGCCGAAGGCATCCCTGGCCCAGAGGTAGGCAGTGAAAGCCGCCAGGATGAAGGAAAGGCCGAAGGTCGCCTTGAGAGAACCTATGAAGCCGAGGCCGAGCCAGTGGAGGAAAACCATGAGGTAATAGCTGAGGGGCGAGTAGAAGTTGGTGACCGGATAGCCGTAGAAGAAACCCAGGTTCGGGAGCCAGCGGGGGTAAAGCTCCCGGCCCCGCAGGGTGTAATCCAGATCAAAAGCCCTGAAGAGGTGATGGAAGGGGTCGTGAGAGGCCCAGAGGCCGGGTTTGAAAAGGGGCAGGAGGACAGGGAAGATTAAAATCAAAAGGAGGCCCAGGCTGACCTGGGCCCCCCTGAACCAACCCTTCATCCTTCCTCTTCCGGCAGGAAATGCGCCTCCTTCTTGCTATACCATATCGCTATCCCCACCACCAGCAGGCACAGCGCCACGAAAAGATACACAGGCCACCTGGCAGAGGAGTGGGATGAGTAAATCCTGACGATTATCGGGGCGATTATGACCGAGACCAGGTTCACCACCTTTATCATTGGGTTGAGGGCCGGGCCCGAGGTATCCTTGAGGGGGTCGCCGACCGTATCGCCCACGACGCTGGCCTTGTGGGCTTCGGAGCCCTTGCCGCCGTAGAGGCCGTCCTCTATGGTCTTCTTGGCGTTGTCCCACGCCCCTCCAGCGTTGGCCATGAAGACCGCAAGGAGCTGTCCTGTGAGGATTAT
Organism: Anaerolineae bacterium; assembly: GCA_034432815.1. Classification (GTDB taxonomy): domain Bacteria; phylum Chloroflexota; class Anaerolineae; order SpSt-600; family SpSt-600; genus SpSt-600. The sequence goes on from DAOUBN010000221.1 coordinate 2,500, forward strand.
GCCGGCCAGGAAAGCCCCCAGAGCCTCTTCCCTGAGGGCGAAGCCGACAATTATTGGGGAAAGGACTGCCAGGAGGCCAAGGCCCACAAGCTCGCGCTGAGCCGCCCTCGTGCAGATGGTAACGGCTTTGGCGTAATCAGGCTTGACGAGGCCCTCCATGAGGCCAGGGATCCGGAACTGCCTCCGCACCTCAACGATTATGAGGGAAGCGGCCCTCGCCACAGCCCTTATGGTTAAGGAGCTGAACAGGAAGGGGATTGCTCCCCCCACCAGCAGGCCGATGAAGACCTGGGGCTTGACCACGTTTATGGTGAAGGCCTGGATCCCGGTCTCCTCGGTGAAGGAACCGAACAGGCAAACGGCGGCGATCACTGCCGAGCCTATCGCAATCCCCTTGGTTATGGCCTTTGTGGTGTTGCCAACGGCGTCCAGGTCGGCCAGGATCTTCCGGGCAGCGGGCTCCATCCCCACCATCTCCCCGATCCCGTTGGCGTTATCGGCTATGGGGCCGAAGGCGTCCATGGAAACATTGTTGCCGGTAAGGGTAAGCATCCCGATCCCGGTCAGGGCTACCCCGTAGAAGATCAGGGCTGGCTCCCCAGCAAAAATTATGATGGAAGCGCCGATGGCCACGGCTATGACCAGGATGGCCCAGACGGTGCTCTCGTAACCCGTGGCCAGGCCAGTAAGAATGGTAGTGGCTGAGCCAGTCCGGGTGGAACGGGCTATCTCCTGGACGGGGGCGAACCTGGTGCCGGTGAAGTAATCCGTAAGGTAGTTTATCACCACTGCAAGAAGGATCCCGGCCAGAGTTGCCCAGAAGAGCCTGAGGTCGTGGGCGTAGAACCTGGCCAGGAGGAAGAACCCGATTATGGAAGTGATGGCCGAGA
>DAOUBN010000222.1:0-4337 GCA_034432815.1 Anaerolineae bacterium
AGGGGGCACACCCGCCAGCCACCCGGGGGGGGGGCTTTGCCCCCTCCACCCCCTTTCTGGGGAGACACCCTCGCAGCCCCCAGCATGGGTGCCTCCGCCCCCTGGTATGGGGGCTTCGCCCCCCTGCACCCCCCTCTTGGGGGGATACCTCCAGGCTCCCCGGGAAGAGGGTAAAATCCTCTGCCCCCACTCTGGTGGACACTCCCTGGGCTTCCCTGCGTTCTCCTCTCAAGAGGGCACTTCCATAGCTCCGAAAGGGCTTTTCAATTGGGGCGAAATGTGGTATAATGCTTTCAAAAAGCGGAGTCATGAAGATGGGGGACAGGGTCCCAAAGCCAGAAGCAAAAATGGGGTGGTTAAAAGGCCTGGTGCTGGCAGGCATCAGGCCTTCTTCATTTTAAAGGAGGGGGTTTGCCATGAATAAAGCCACCCTTCTCTACCGGCTTCAGAGCCTTGAGGCTGAAATAGCCTCAAAAGAAGCTCAGATAGCTGACCTGGAGAGGAAGCTGGAGGCAGAAGAGATCGTGAAGGCTCACAGGGCAAAGCTGGAAAGCTTGAAGGCTCGCTGGGAGGAAAACAGGGTGACCCTTAAAGACATAGAATTGAGCTTGAAAGGTCTGGAGGAAAAGCTGAAAGAGGCCAGGAAAAGGCTTTACGGCGGGCATGTCCGCAACCCCAAGGAGCTCATGAGCCTGGAGAAAGAAGTCCAGGCTATGGAAGGCACTTACTCAAGGATGGAGGAGCGGTTCCTGGAATTGATGGAAGAAATGGAGAGGGAAAAGGACGAACTGAAAGAGCTGGAGGGAAAGGTCAGGGAAATAGAGGAGGCATGGCAGAAAGAGAAAGACCTCCTGCTCCAGGAGAGGGCAAGGCTGGAGAAGACTCTGGAACGGCTTCAGCGGGAGAGAGAAGCCCTCATCTCTACCATCGCCCCCGAGGACCTGCACCTTTACGAACAGCTTCGCGCCCGCAAAGGGCCCAGGGTTGTGGTCCAGCTCAAGGGCCTGACCTGCCAGGGATGTGGTATAGCCATTCCCACCGGGATCGCCCAGGAAGCCCGCGCTGGCAACAGGCTTGTCCTTTGCCCCAACTGCGGCCGCATCCTGTTTCCGGCATGAATGGCAATGCGAACCCCCAAAGCCCTCTTCGTCCACTCCATGTTCTCCCGCATAGCCCCTTACTATGACCTGATGAACCGCCTCATAAGCCTATCGCTGGATCGGAAGTGGCGGCAGGAGATGGCCCTGCTGGCTCCGGCCTCAGGGCTTATACTGGATCTGGCTGCTGGCACTGGGGATTCCACCATCGCCCTGCTTGAGGCAGGGAAAGAGGCGAAGGCCGTGGCCCTGGATTTCTGCAGGGAAATGCTCACAAGAGCGTTGCCCAAGCTTGCGGATTTTGAGGGCAGGTTTGCGCTGGTCCAGGGGGATGCCATGGAGCTTCCCTTCGCGCCTTCGTCCTTCAATGGTGTGATCTCTGCCTTCGCCATGAGGAACCTCAGCGATCTGAGGATAGCCCTGGGCGAAATTTTCCGGGTCCTCAAGCCCGGCGGCCTTTTCGTATGCCTGGAAATTTACTCACCGCCCGGGCTCCTTCGCCCTGCCTTCAACCTCTACTTCGGGAGACTTGTCCCCATCCTGGGCAGGCTTGTGGCCCGCGATCCAGAAGCCTACAATTACCTGCCTCAATCGGTGGCCAGGTTCGTCACCCCGGCCGAGTTTGCGCGCCTCATGGAAGAAGCTGGCTTCAGCCGGGTGGAATTCCGGAGGCTTTTCCCCGGGGCAGCCGTGCTGCACCGCGGACTCAAACCCCAGGAGGCAACCCCTTGAACGAAAAACACGCAAGGCTTGGTCTTCCCAGTTACGTCTGGAGGGAAGGGCAGGAAAGGAGGCTCAGCCTCATCCTGCGCTACGCTCCGGTATCGGGCAGAAAGGTGCTGGATGTGGGGTGCGGCATCGGCCTGTATCTGCGCAAGTTCAGGGAACTCGGAGCAATAACTTTCGGCATTGACATAGACGAGGAGAAAATCGCCGAAGCCTCCGAAGAACTCCAGAACCTCGCAGTGGCCTCAGCGGAATCCCTCCCCTTCCGTTCGGAAACTTTTGACCTGGTCCTCCTGCATGAAGTTCTGGAGCACTTAGTGGATGACGGGATGGCCGTGGCCGAGGCGGTGAGGGTATTGCGTCCCGGCGGTAAAGCGGTAGTGTTCGTCCCGAACAGGCTTTACCCCTTTGAAACCCATGGCTTCTTCTTCGGCGGAAGGTATTTCTTCGGCAACATCCCCCTGATAAACTACCTGCCCGATTTCCTCCGTCGGAGGCTCTGCCCCCACGTGAGGGCTTACACCTCCAGAAACCTTAAGAAGCTGTTTGAGGGCCTCCCGGTGCGGATTCTGGTCCACACCCGCATTTTCCCCGGTTACGACAAGATCGCCCTGCGCAGGCCTGGCTTAGCCCGATGGCTCAGGCGGATAACCTACGCCCTGGAGGGAAGCCCCCTGAACGCCTTCGGTCTCTCTCATTTCCTGGTGGCGGAGAAAATAGAAGGGCCGGAGGCCCCTTCCTGAGACCCCCGGCCCGGAGCCTCTGAAAGGCTAAGAACCCTTGCCCTGGATGAAATCCTCCACCATCTGCCTGGCGACGTCGTCGGGATACTGGATGGGAGGGGACTTCATGAAGTAGGCAGATGGACCGATGAGGGCCCCCTTGATCCCCCGGTCCAGGGCGATCTTGGCACACCTCACGGCATCAATCACAACCCCGGCAGAGTTGGGGGAATCCCAAACCTCAAGCTTAAGCTCAATGTTCAGGGGCAGGTCACCGAAGGTCTTCCCCTCAATCCTTATGTAGCACCACTTCCGGTCGGCGAGCCAGGGGACGTAATCGCTCGGGGATATGTGGATGTTCTCTGGAGGGATCTCGTAATCCAGGAGGCTGGTCACTGCGCCAGTCTTGGAGATCTTCTTGGACTCAAGCCTCTCCCTCTCCAGCATGTTCAGGAAATCAGTGTTCCCGCCGAAGTTGAGCTGGTAAGTGCGCTCAATCTTCACGCCCCGGTCCCTGAAGAGTTTGGTCAGGACCCTGTGGACGATGGTGGCGCCGACCTGGGACTTCACGTCATCGCCTATGACGGGGAGGCCGCGGTCCTCAAAGCGCTTGCGCCAGTATTCCTCCCTGGCGATGAAAACGGGGATGGCGTTGACGAAGGCGCAGCCTGCTTCCAGGACCTGCTCCACATACCACTTCGTGGCCATCTCACTCCCGACCGGGAGGAAATTGACCACCACATCGGTTCCTGTATCTTTAAGGATTTTGACTATATCGGCCGTGGAGCCGGGGGCCTTCGTTATGACCTGCTTCAGGTAGCGGCCGAGCCCATCGTGGGTCATGCCCCTGTGCACGGGAACGCCCAGGTAAGGCACATTGGCGAATCTGGCGGTGTTATTGGGAGGGGAGAAGATAGCCTCGGAGAGGTCCTTGCCCACCTTGTTCACGTCAATATCAAAGGCAGCGCTGAACTCTATGTCTCTCACATGGTAGCCCCCGAGGTTGACATGCATGAGGCCCGGGACGAAAGCATCATCGGGGGCATCGCGGTAGAAATACACTCCCTGCACGAGGGCGGAAGCGCAGTTCCCCACTCCTATGATCGCTACCCTGACTTTCTTCCCCGGCATTTTTGCCTCCTCCTTTGATGGGGGTTTGCATAGCTTTGGTAATATTACCACAGGACAGGGGCAGGAAGCAAAAACCTGCTGGGGAAAAGGGAGGGGGTCCCTCTGTCGGGGGAAGTGAATGGTGTCCCCCTCGCCTTCTCCTTCCCCCACGGGGTAGGGAATGTTAATTTTTTTCCCACCCCCGTTTGCTGAGGGTTTGCTGGGGTTCAAGGTCCCCCTCGTGGGCGGGTTATGGGAGTTGCCTTCTCGCCCCTTGTTTTGTTTTTCCTGGGGGGACACCCCCCGCAACCCCCCGGGAGGGGGCATAGCCCCCTCCACCCCCGTGAAAGAGGAAAAACAGGGAGTGCAGGGGGACTCTGTCCCCCTGACGGGGGGAAGTGGGGGGTGTCCCCCCACAGGGACAAAATTGGGGGCGAGTTGCCCTCCCCTGAAACCCGCCCCCGAGTGGGGCCCTTAAGCCCAGATTAGCCGCAGGGAACGGGGGTGGGAAGAAATTAAAAAGGCGGCGGGACATCCCCCGCAACCCCCCGGGATGGGGGTTTCGCCCCCCTGCGCCCTCCAATTTTCCCCACCCCCGTTTGCTGAGGGTTTGCCGGGGTTCGGGGTCCCCCTCGTGGCCTGGTTGCAGGAGTTCCCTTCTGGCCCCTTGATTTGTTTTTCC